>JAPOLW010000100.1 GCA_029976905.1 bacterium
GAGACGACGCTCTCCGTTCCTATCTCGATGGCCTCCGGGAGCGTGCCGAGGTGCGCCTCCGGCCCGGCGTCACCGCCGTCGCGGAGTCGCCGTGAAGCCGCGGGCCGGAACGCCCGGGCGCAAGCGATCGTTCCTGCTCTCTGGGCTCCTTCTCCTCGCCCTCCTGACGCCGAGCGCCTCCGACGCCCACACGAAGAGTACGTCGTATTCGCGTCTTCGGATGACCGACGAGGGCGCCGGGATCCAGGTGCGCATGCCGCTGCTCGAATTGACGCGGTTTCCCCCCGGGCACGATTGGAACGCCTACCTCGCTTCCCACCTTCTCCTGTGGGCCGGCGACGAGGTCTGCACCCCGACCCTGCCGGTGCGCCTGCCCGAGACCGCTCCCGGCTGGGCGGTCTTCCGTTGGAACGTCGCCTGCCCAAGGGACGCCCCGCGCGCCATCGAGAGTCGGATCTTCGCAGACGTTCTCTCCAATCATTTGCACTTCGCGCGCGTGGCGAGCCCCGAAGAAGGGGTCCTCGAACGCGTCCTGGTCGCTTCCACACCGCGCTGGTCTCTGGCCGAGACAGAGCAGGAATCGGTCGGCACATCGCTCTTCGAATACGTCGTGCTCGGCATCGAGCACATCCTCGCCGGGTGGGACCACCTCGCCTTCGTCGCCGCCCTGTTGATCCTCTCGCGCTCGCTGCGCGAGGTGGCGACCCTGGTCACCTCGTTCACCCTGGCCCACAGCCTGACGCTCGCCCTCGCCGTTCTGGGCATCCTGCGCCCCGAGGCCGCGGCCGTCGAGATCCTCATTGGCTTCTCGATTGCGTTGGTCGCGGCCGAAAACGGGTGGATGCTCGGCGGACGCGACCGCTGGATCCCCCGGATCTTCGGTGTCGCGCTGGTCGCCGCCGCGACGCTGGCGGCGCTCGGAAGCGGCATTCTCTCTCCCCTGGCCTGGATCGGACTGGCGATCTTCTCCTTTTGTCACTTTGGACTTCTCGAGAGCGCCGGCGCTGGCGGAGGCCTGATCCGCGCGGTCGTGGCTTTCGCCTTCGGCCTCGTCCACGGGTTCGGCTTCGCCGGCATCCTGATGGAGATCGAACTTCCCACCCACCGTCTCGTCCCCGCCCTGCTGGGCTTCAACATCGGCGTCGAGTTGGGCCAGCTCGCCGTGGTCCTCGTGCTCTGGCCGCTCCTGCGGGTGCTCGCACGACTTGGCAACGGAATGTGGTATGAGCGGCTCGCGGAAATTGGATCGGCCGTCATCGCTGGACTGGGAACGTATTGGGTGGTCATCCGCAACTGGGGCTGACAATCGTGAAGGTACATCTCGTCGACGGAACCTACGAGCTCTTTCGGCACTTTTTCGCCCTCCCGTCCCAGGTCGACGCGCACGGGCGGGAAATCGCAGCCGTGCGCGGTGTCCTGGGCTCGGTGATCTCCATGCTCGAAAGCGGGGCCACCCACATCGGCGTCGCCACCGATCACGTCGTGGAATCCTTCCGCAACGATCTCTACGCGGGATACAAGACGGGTGAGGGCATGGAGCCGACGCTTCTCGAGCAATTTCATCCGCTCGAGGATGCCCTGGGCGCTCTCGGCGTCACGGTGTGGCCGATGGTCGAGTTCGAAGCCGACGACGGCATGGCATCCGCGGCCGCCATCGCGAGCACCGAGAGTGCCGTCCAGCAGATCCAGATCTGCACGCCGGACAAGGATCTCGCCCAATGCGTCGATGGCACGCGCATCGTGCAGCTCGACCGACGAAGAAACCTGATCCTCGACGAATCGAGCATCCTCCAGAAGTTCGGCGTGCCGCCGGCCTCCATCCCCGACTACCTCGCTCTCGTCGGTGATGACGCCGATGGCTTCCCCGGCCTGCCCGGATGGGGCGCAAAGTCCACGGCAACGGTCCTGGCGGCCTACGGGCGAATCGAAGACATTCCCGACGACGTCCGTGCGTGGACCGTCCAGCCGCGAGGCGCACGCCGCCTCGCCGCAGCACTGGCCGAGCAACGTTCGGATGCGATGCTCTTCAAACGACTCGCCACGCTGCGGCTCGATGCGCCCGTCGGACGCTCGCCGCACGAGTGGCACTGGGCGGGCGCGAGCCGGCATTTCGCGAAGATGTGCGAAGACCTTCGCGCCCCGCGACTCCTCGAGCGTGCAGAACGCCTGGCCCGAATGCGTTCCTAGGCAGCGCGACGGCAGCGGCCGCACCCCCGGGGGCGGATCGAAGGCCGCAATCGCCGACCGGAGTCGACCCTCTTCCTCGATGAGTCTTCCCCATTGTGTCTGAGGCTCCTCTGAGGATACGGGGCGTTGCATCATGCTCGTCTACGCGGTTCTCGCCGTGCTCCGCGAGGGGGCGGATCACGGATACCGCCTCAAGCGTCGCCTCGATCTTCTCCTCGGCCCGGTCTGGCCGACCAACGCCGGTCAGGTCTACCAGGTACTCGCGCGACTCCGGCGCGCTGGTTGGGCCGAGGAGCTGCCTCCGGAGCTCCCGCGGGAGCGGGGACATGAGCGCTGGCCGGTGGCCCTGACCCGATCGGGGCGCACCGAGTTCGAGCGCTGGTCCCACGCACCCATCCTCCCCTCGACGCCCCCCAAGCCCCCCCGTCACGAACTCCTGGCCCGCCTCGCGCTGGTCGGCGCGCCCGCGGCTCGCCAGGTGCTGCGCGGCATCGCGGCCGAACGGGCCGTCTACGTCCGGGCCCATGAACGGGTCCACGCGTGCTGCGGCGACGAGGACCGCACCGCCACGGCCGCCGAGATGGCTCAGTCGCTCGCCCTCGAAGCCACCTGCGGGGCATTGCGCGCGCACCTCGACTGGCTCGATCTCTGTGAACGCCGCGTGCGAACGCTGCAGGAATGAAATGCGAACGCCGGCGGATGGAGGCGCGCACGCAGCCGGTGGGTCAGAGTTCCAGCTGCGCGCCGAGTTCGACGACTCGGTTGGGCGGGATGCCGTAGTAGGCCGTCGCGGCTGGTGCGTTGCGTTGCAAGATCGCAAAGAGCCGCTTGCGCCAGGTCGCCATCGCCGATGGCCCGGTCGCCAGCAGGGTTTCCCGGCCCAGGAAAAAGGTCGTCTCGGGTAATTCGAGCGTCAGGCCGCGCGCCGCGCAGAGTTCGAGCACCTGGGGAACCCGCGGCGTCTCCATGAAGCCGAACTGCGCCGTCACCCGATAGAAGCCCTGCTCGTACGCCGTCACTTCGAGACGTCGTGCATCAGGCACTTCCGGTCGCACCTCGGACACGAAGGACATCAAGACCACCCGCTCGTGCAACACCTTGTTGTGCTTGAAATGATGCAGGAGAACACTTGGGACTCCCTCGAGAGCCGAGGTCATCACCACCGCGGTCCCCGGGACGCGCGGACAACCGGTTGCTTCGACATCCTGCAGAAAGAACTCCAACGGCAGACGGGTGTCCTCGAGAAGTTGTCCGACCTCGGCCCGGCCACGCTTCCAGGTCGTCATGGCGGCAAAGAGTGCCGCCCCGACCGCGAGCGGGAACCAACCGCCCTCGAAGAACTTCACGAGATTCGCCCCGAGGAACGAGAGATCGAAGAGGAGAAAGACGCTGATCGTCGCGCCCGCCTTCAGACGGCTCCACCCCCATCGTTCCCGAGCCACCGCGTAGAACAGGAAGGTCGTCGTCGTCATCGTTCCCATGACCGCCATCCCATAGGCATCGGCGAGCTCACTGGACTCCTGGAAGCCGAGCACCAGAAGGATGCAGAAAACCATGAGCGCCCGGTTCACCGCCGGAATGTAGATCTGCCCCTGCGCGGTCTCCGAGGTGTGGACGATCGTGAATCGGGGCATGTAGCCGAGTTGCACCGCCGCCTGGGTCAACGAGAACGAACCCGAGATCAGCGCCTGCGACGCGATGATCGTCGCGGCCGTGGCGAGGCCGACCAGCGGGTAGAGCCCCCAGGCGGGGGCGAGTTCGAAGAAGGGATTGGAAACCGCGGCGCCATTCTCGAGCAGCAGGACCCCCTGCCCGAAGTAATTCAACAGCAGACCCGGCAGAACGATCAGGTACCACGCCCACCGGATCGGCCGGGGGCCAAAGTGCCCCATGTCGGCATAGAGCGCCTCGCCGCCGGTGATGACCAGCACGACCGACCCCAGCACGAAGAAGGCCACCTCACCCGCCGCAGCCAGGAACGAGACCGCCCACCGGGGATCGAGCGCCTGGAGCACCGAGATGTGATCGGGGCTCTGCTGCACGATCTGAAGGAAGCCCAACACACCGATGGTCGAGAACCAGACCAGCATCATCGGCCCGAAGACGGCACCGATGCCGGCCGTGCCGCGATACTGGACGGCGAAAAGTCCGATCAGGATCGCGATCGTAATCGGGAGAATGAAGGGGTCGAAGGCGTCGGTCGCCACGGCGAGACCTTCCACCGCCGAGAGCACCGAGATGGCCGGCGTGATGACGCCCTCGCCGTAGAGAAGCGAGGCCGCAAAAAGCCCCGCGAGCAAGAGCATGTATTGCGGCCGCGGCCCGTTGCGATCGGTGCGGCCGGCGCGTGTGAGCGAAAGCAGCGCCAGGATCCCACCCTCGCCATGGTTGTCGGCGCGCATCACGAAGGTGAGGTATTTCACGCTGATCACCATCACGAGCGACCAGAAGATGAGGGAGAGAATGCCGAGGACGTTGGCGGCATCGATGGCAAGGTCATGCTCGCCGAGAAAGCACTCCCGCAGGGCGTAGAGCGGCGAAGTCCCAATGTCGCCGTAGACGACGCCGAGCGCCCCCAGGGCAAGCAGGGGCAGCGGTCCGTGGGGCTGGGCGCCGTGCTCGTCGGCCTCGGTCGCAGCACCGTCGGTCGGAGGAATCGAGACGCTCATGGGGTGCCCTCAGCCGAAGCGGGTGCGCCAGCGTCGCGCCGCGGCAGATGCTCGAAAGCATCGAGCCATTGGGAGACCTCCGCGAGCAGACCCTCGCCCGGAGTCACCGGAACCGCCACGGTTCCGTCGGGGGCGAGCGTCCGGCCGGCACCCTCGGTCGTGACGAGCGCGACGAGGGATTCGGGCGCGATCGTCGATGCTTCGTGGAAGCGAACGGAAAGCCGCATCCCGTGGACGCGCGCTTCCTGGATCCCAAGCGCTTTCATGCGACGGCGTAGCTCCATGACGTCGAGAAGCCTTTCGACCACAGACGGAATGGGTCCATAGCGGTCACGAAGCTCTTCGGCGAGGAGGGCTCGATCCTCCGCCCGACGCAGCGCCGCCAACCGTTTGTACCAGACCAGCCGTTGGTTGACGTCGTCGACGTAGGCATCGGGAATGTAGACCGCCACGCCGAGATGGATCTCGGGCTCGATTTCCGCCTCGACCTGCTCGCCACGCAACTCCTGGACGGCCTCCTCCATCATTCGCGTGTAGAGCTCGAAACCGACGGCCGTGACGTGGCCACTCTGATTCTTACCCAAGAGGTTTCCGGCCCCCCGGATCTCCAGGTCGTGCGCCGCCACCTTGAAGCCACCCCCGAGGTCATCGAGCTCCTGCAGAACCTGGAGCCGCAAACGCGCGGCCTTGGTCAGGATCTGCGCCCCGGGGATGAGAAGGTAGGCATACGCGCGCGCCGGGGAGCGCCCGACGCGACCGCGCAGTTGGTAGAGCTGCGCCAGCCCGAAGGTATCGGCGCGATCGATCAGAATGGTGTTTGCGTTCGGAATGTCGAGGCCGGACTCGATGATCGCGGTGCAACAGAGCACGTCGAATTCATGCTCGAGGAAGCGCATCATGACCTTCTCGAGCTGATGCTCGCGCATCTGGCCGTGGCCGACGATCACCCGGGCCTCGGGTACGAGCGCGCGCAACTTCTCGGCCATCGCCTCGATCGTCTGGACCCGATTGTGTACGAAGAAGACCTGCCCTCCCCGCTGCAACTCCCGCACGACGGCCTCCCGGATCACGGCATCTTCGTTGCGGGTCACGTAGGTGCGGATCGCCTGCCGGTCGAGCGGCGGCGTTTCGATCACCGAAAGATCACGGATGCCGGTCAGCGACAACTCTAGGGTCCGGGGAATCGGTGTCGCCGAGAGCGTCAGAACGTCGACGAGGCGGCGCATCTGCTTGATGCGTTCCTTGTCCCGCACACCGAAGCGGTGTTCCTCATCGATCACCAGAAGTCCGAGTCGGGCGAACGCGACATCGGTCTGGAGCAATCGGTGGGTGCCGACGACGATATCCACGTCGCCCGAGGCCAGGCCCGCCACCACCTCCTGGTTCTCCTTGCGCGTGCGGAAGCCCGAGATCGTCTCGACGCGGACCGGATATCCTGCAAAACGACGCCGGATCGTCTCCAGATGTTGTTGTGCAAGAACGGTGGTCGGCACGAGGACGGCGACCTGACGACCTTCCATGGCCACCACGAAGGCCGCCCGCATGGCCACCTCGGTCTTGCCGTAGCCGACGTCTCCACAAACCAGCCGGTCCATCGGTCGGGACCGCGCCAGATCTTCCATCACCTCCGCGATGGCGCGCTCCTGGTCGGGTGTCTCGTCGAAGGGGAAGCGGGCCTCGAATTCCTGGTAGTAGGGATCGTCGGTGGAGAAGGCGTGGCTCTCGCTACGCTGGCGGACGGCGTAGAGATCGAGCAGTTCGTGCGCCATGGCGAAGATGGACTCCCGCGTCTTTTCCTTCTTGCGCTCCCACGCGGTCCCGCCGAGACGGTCGAGTTCGGGTACCTTGCCATCACCGCCGACGTACTTCTGGACCAGGTTCACGCGATCGACCGGCAGATAGAGCCGATCACCCCCCTGGTACTCGAGGAGCAGGAAGTCTCCCTCCTCTCCGGCGACGCTCAAATGGGTGAGTCCGTGGTAGCGGCCGATGCCGTGATCCAGGTGAACGACGTAGTCCTCGGGGGCGAGTTGTTCGAGGCTGCGCATGACCTCGTCCAGCGTCAGCGCCACCGCCTTGCGCCGACGCGAACGCCGGTGTTCGCCGAAGAGGTTCAGTTCCGCGACGCAGACGAGACGGTCGGCGGGAAGCCATACCGAGGCCGAAAGATCTCCTTCGAGGACAAAGGCGCCTGCCTCCTTCCTCTGCGCGACGGCGGTGGGAAGCGAGGCGCCCGCCACCGGCACCTCGAGGTCCTGGGAAGCGAGAATGTTCCGGAGTCGCTCGGCCTGTGTGGCATTCCCGACGACCAGCGCGACGCGCGCACCGCCCGCCACCCAGTCCCGTAATCGCTGGGCCACCGATGCGAAGCGGCTGGTTTCCCGCAGAAGGCGCGTGTCGCGTAACTCGAAAGGCATCCGCGCTTCGACCGCGGCGGCCCGATCCTCCGCGACGGGGGACTCGAGGGCTTCGAAGGCGACGCACGGCCAATCGGCAAGACCCTGTTCGAACTCGTCGTCGGGTAGGTAGAGATCCGCCGGCGGCGGACACGGACGTCGCTCCTCGTCCGCCAGGCGTGCGTGCTCGCAGATGCTCTCCCACGCATCCCGGGTCGCCTGCGCGAGCGCGGACTCGTCGTCACGCACGAGGACCGTCTGTTCGGGCAGATAGGAGAAGAGGGAAACCACCTCGGTGAAATAGGGCGCGAGGGTCTCGAAACCCGGAAACGGCGCGCCTTCGGCGAGCGCATCGAGCAACGCGAGCCTCTCGCGCCGCGGCATGTCGACCTCACGCGCACGTTCCTCGAGGCGACGCAGTCGGGACGGATCGCGACGGGCGGAGCACGAAATCTCCGAGGCGGGAAGGAGGAGGGCCTCCTCGCGGGCCTCGGCCCGACGTTGCGAGCGCACATCGAAGGTACGAATGGAGTCCACCGTGTCGCCCACGAACTCGATCCGCATCGGATCGGGGCGACCGGTCACGAAGACGTCCACCAGACCGCCCCGGACGGCGAACTCGCCACGGTCCTCGACCAGCGGCCGGCGACGGTAGCCCCAGTCGGCGAGCCGCTCGGCGAGTTCGAGCGGATCGACGTCCTCGCCCTCGATCACGTAGGAAACCGCGGCTTCGAGCGCGGCGGGCGGCAGGACCCGCTGCAGAGCCGCTTCGGGCGTGGTGACCACGATCGAGCGCGGCTCGCTCCGCAGGTGATGGAGTCCTTCGATACGCTGCGCGACGACCTCGGCGCTCGGTGACATGGGTGCGAAGGGAGCCGTATCCCAGGCCGGGAGAACGTGGACCCGCTTGTCACCGAGTTCGGCCTCGGCGGATTCCCCAAGAAAGAAACGGATGTCCTGGGCAAGCAGGTCGGCCTCGGCAGCGGTGGCCGCGAAGACCAGCAGGGGCCGCTTCAAGCGGCGCGCCAGAGCAGCGACGGCGGCCGCCCGCGCCGGCCCGCGCACACCCGACATCCGGACCCGTCGATCGTCGTCCAGACGCGCGGCGACCCGCGCGACGACCGCCTCGACCGATCCCGCCGCGGCGCTTTCCGACGGATTCTCCATCGACTTGTGGATCTAGCATCGCCGCTGATAGAGCCGTTTGCCAGTGTCTTCCCCTCCGGACACCCGGGACCTCCTCGCGGAGAGGCTTCGCCGCCTCGAGAGACGGATCGAGGAACTGGGAGATCGCATCGACATCACCGGGGAGCATCTCGAACGCGCCACCCAACAACTCGATGCCCTCGTTGGCCTGGTCGGCCGACTGGGACGTGTCGTGGATGTGCAGGGCGTCAGTCTGCAGGTCGAAGAAGGCCAACTGGAACGCAAGGTCGATGTCATGGAAAACCGGATGTCCGACCTCGCCGGCGGCCTCGACACGATCGCGTCACGCCTCGACGCCCTGGGACGCGAGATCGGGGCGGCGCGAAGCGCACGCAAACCCACCGATGGGGAAGACATCGGCGGCCGCGACGACCACCAACCCCCGGAAAGGAAGACCTGAGCGCCGTCCGGTCGGCGTCACGCCCGGGCCGCGACGATCGGGACGCCCCGGACGAACCCCCGGTCTATTCGATCGACGCGAGAACCGGCACGACCACCCGGGGCTGCGCCGCACTCGACGTCCACACCTCTACGCGGTCGTCGAAGGGCCCCGGCCGTTCCTGCGGCTTCAGCGTCACGTAGAGGCGGATGCCGATGCGCGGGGGCGTCAGGCGATCCACGCGGATGTCGAAACGCGGACTCTTCTTGCGCACCCGGTCGATGACGACGCCGGCTGCAGTTTCGACGTCGACGAAGACTTCGTGCGCGCGCCCACGCGGAACACGGCCGAGAAATGCCTTTGCCGGTCTGACGAGGACGTCGGCCTCCACCACCCCACGCAACGTGAACGCGACCCGCGGCCGTGCGGGGTCATTGGTCTCGACCAGGAACCGCTCGCGACGCTCTCCGGGCGAACGGCGCGTGTCGAACGCCACCTCGACCCAGCCCGCTTCCCCGGCGGCCAACGTTCCGCTCCCGCCGACCGTGATTCCGCAGGCACAGTCGGTGCGGCCGGCCACTACGGTCAGGGGCCGGTCGCCGGAATTCGAGACGGCAAAGACGTGACGGACCTCGTTGCCGATCTCGACCCGACCGAAATCGTGCATGCTCTCCGGGACCGAAATCCGCGGCCCCGCAAGCGCCGCAGGCGGCTGCGGAGCCCCCGCGACGCAGCCCCCTCCTGCGAACGCCACGAGAAGAAGCCACGCGAATGGTCGAGCCATCGCGAGCCACTTGGCGCACCGCGCCGCCGGGTGCAACCCCACCGGCGCGGGGACATCGGCGTCGTGGCGATGAGGACCGTGTGGGGGGTGAAAATCGAAGACCACCCGGTCGTCGAGCAGGGACAGGGATCCGGCGCTCAGGCGGCCTCCCGATGGGTGCTCTCGAAGCCATCGTTTCCTGCCGGGTCGTCTCGTTCTTCGCGCAAGGACCTTGCCGCGGAGACGTGCTCGCGTCGGGGTCGGGACCGCGCCCCGGCGACGTCGCCCCGCTCGACCGATACGGCTGCCTCGCGTGCGCCGACGACTGTCGGCCGCACGGGGGAGCCTGTCTGGATCCCCGCGCGCGAGCTGCCCATCGACATGGAGTTTCGCTACGGTATCGTCTCTGAGAGTCCCGCGGGGAGGAAACAGATGGCCCGGGAAAAATATGCCAGCCCAACGAGGGCTGGCCTGGATGCCCCGGGGGTCGAGACGTGCCGCGCCGCCCGTGCGGGCACCTGCCCCTTCGAACTGCCGAGCCGCGCCAGGAAGGGTGCGCGCCCACGAAAGGCTGCATTGCAGATGAAACATCGCGCCAAGACCCACCCCACGACTGCCTCCCCCTTCCCACC
>JAPOLW010000101.1 GCA_029976905.1 bacterium
GTGGCGTGGCTGATGGCCGCAAGCTCCGCTGGCTGCGTCGGCACGCTCGTGATTGTCATGCGCCGGCACATCGCGCGGCTCTTCGTCGACGAGGCGGGCGTGGTCACGGCGACGGTCTGGTTCCTCTACATGCTGGGCCTCTCCCAACCGCTGATGGCCGTGGATTTCACCATTGGCGGGGCGCTGCGGGGCGCGGGCGATACGCGCTTTCCGCTATGGACGATGCTGATCGCCTTCTACGTCGTCCGGTTGGGACTCGCCGCGCTGATCGCCCTGGTGCTCGTGCTCCCGCTGGCGTGGCTCTGGGCGGTCCTGATCGCGGACTACGCGGTGCGCGCGGGCCTCAAGACGTGGAGATTCCGCTCCGGCGCCTGGCGGGCAATCGAAATCTAGAGCCGACGGCCGATTGGAGTCGACGGCTCGCGCCGCGCGACGGGTCGGAACGAAAGCAGGGCGAACGATTGGGCTCTCGCGAGGGCGCCTGGATCGGGCGCGGGAAATGCCGCACGCCCATCGGACGCCGGGGTCAGAGCACGTCGACCGAGTACTCCGCCGTCTTCGCCGGCGCGACCGCCGTCTCCCACGGGCGCACGTAGACCAGGTTGATCCGCCCGCGGCCCTTGGCGACCCCCACGAACGAAAAGACGTCGGTCCCGCCGGCCCCGACCCGGTCGGTCGCGCCGGGCTCGTAGCGGCTATCGACGAGGCGGACGACGCGCTCGTCGAGGACACCGATTTGCCAGCGGTATCCCGTGCTCGGGTTGGCCGGCAGCCGGATGTCGAATTCCTCTCCCGCCGCGACCGTCATGCTTGCGGGGGCCTTGGCCGGCTCCCTCCTCGATGCGGTGCAACCCGCGATCAGGATCAACAGGAGAACCGACACGACATGCCATCTCGTCCGCATGGTCGCGTTGTACTACGCCGGAGGCGCGGTCTCCATCCCGTCGCACCACCGCGAAGGACTGCGATTCTGTTGCTCTACGCCTCGAATCCGCGTAGCACATCCAGAGGGGCGTCGGCGGACGTGGGCATGCGCCGCCGGGGCTCGCAACGGGCGGTGGGGACGGGAGGAAAATCGAAATGAAGCGGAGAATCGGAGGCCTCGTCGCGTCTCTTGCGATCGCAGCCGCGGCCGCTGGATGCGCGAGTACCGGCATCATCAACGCACGCCTGCATCTGCCCGGCCAGAGCACGACGACACCGATCCAGATGGAGTACCAGACCGAACGCTTCGGCCCGGGCGGCACGATGACCGCGACACTCCCCAGTGGGGAAGCCTTCGAAGGGCGCTACCTCCAGATCACCTCCGCTTCCAGCGGCGACACCCTCGGCACCCCGTGGGGCGGCTGGGGTCCCTGGGGTCCCTACTGGACCGACTGGGGCCCGTACGGCACCGCCTGGGTCGGTGGGGCCGACTACGCCTCCTTCGTGCAGAACTACTCGGGCAAGTTGGTCGCGACCCTCTTCGGGAATCGCGGCGATACGATGCGCTGCCGCTTCCGGCTTGCCGACCCGGTCGAAGGCATCACGGGCGGCGGCGTCGGCGAATGCCAGACCTCGACCGGGGACAAGATCGAGGCGCAGTTCTAACCCTTCGCTTCGCGGCCGCGCAGGCCGCGGGTCCTCATGAAGTCGCCGCCCGGCGACGGCGGAACGGATAGAGGAGCTGCGCGGCGATCCCCTCGGGCACGTCGCCCCGGGGAATCCCGAAGCGCTCGGGAGCCCGGTCGGCCGGCATGTGGAAGGTGCCAAAGATCAGGTCGAACACCGGGAACAAGCCGGCGAAATTCCGGTTCAGACCCTCTTCCTCGGCGGCGTGATGCCAGCGGTGGAAGGCGGGCGTGGCGACCACGTAGCGCAGCGGCCCCAGTGACCAGGGCACGTTGGCGTGTACGAAGAGCGAATAGATCGCCAGGATCGGCACGTAGGCGGCAAGCAGGGTCGGATCGAATCCGAGGAGAACGATGGGAACGGCTTGCGCGACCCGGATCAGAAGGTCGTTCACCGGGTGGAGCCGCACCGCCGAAAGCCAATCCACGTCGGTCGAAGAATGGTGCACGGCGTGGAAGCGCCACAGACGAGGCCCGTGCAGCCAACGGTGCATCCCGTAGGCGATGGCGTCTGCCAGGAGCAGAAGCGCCACCAGTTGCACGCCCCAGGGGAGCTCCGAGATCGGCCCGTGCGGGCGGAAGAACGCCTCCAGGCTTTGTCGGTCCACCCCCGCTCCCGAGGCGAGGGCAAGCCCGACGACGACGACGACGATCACGACGCGCGTCAGGGATTTGGTCACCAGGGGCGTGAAGAACCAGTACGCCAGATCCGTCGGCATATCGGCGCGCCGCCGGGCTGGCCGGCGACGGGCTGGCGTCCACCACTCGAGAAAACCGAAGACCAGGCCAAGCACGACGAGTCCGACGACGAGGTCCTGCGCGTTCGGGCCCATGGGAGAAGCCTACTCGGTCCCGCTCTCGCACGCACCCCGCGCCAGGGATTGTCCGGGACCCGCCTTTGGGGAATCCTCACCCGACGCCATGGCCGACGACGCGCACGCCCGGCTCGCCCGCGCCCTCTGGCGGATCTACCGCAGAGCCGAGCGACCAATCCCCACCGACGGCAATCTCCCCTGGCAGGATCCCGCATTCTCCGAGCGCATGTTGCGCGAACATCTCGACTCCAGCCACGGTGCGGCCTCCCGGGCCACGCCCGAGCGAAAGCTTCAACTCGACTGGCTGTGGCCAAAGCTCGGATTGCGCCCGGCCGGACGCCTGCTCGACCTCACCTGCGGTCCCGGCCTGTACGCCGTCGAGTTGGCCCGGCGCGGGGTTCAGGTCACCGGGATCGACTTCTCCCCAGCCGGGATCGCGCATGCGCGTGCCCTGGCGGCGCGCGAGGGCGTCGCCGATCACTGCCGTTTCCTCCAGGTCGACGTCCGCGCGATGACGCCGGAGCCGGACTCCTTCGATGCGGCGATGCTCCTCTACGGGCAGCTCGCGGTCTTCGATCGTGACGACGCCGCCCGGCTCCTGCGCGAGATTGCCCGCGACCTCGCGCCGTGGGGCCGCCTCTGCGTCGAGCTTCTCGATACCGCGCACCTCGACCGCGAGGACAGCTCGTGGTGGTTCACCGACGACACGGGCCTGTGGGGCGATGGCCCCTTCCTCTACCTCGGCGAACGCTTCTGGGACGACCGGGCGCAGAAGTCGCTGGAGCGATATCACATCGTGCATCTCGAGAGCGGCGCCGCGGACGAGGTGATCCTGTGCGATCACGCCTACTCGATCGCACAGGCACGCAGCCTTCTGCTCGATGCCGGATTCGCGACGGTCGACGTCTACCCGGGATGGGACGGAGTCCCTCTCTACGACGCGACGGAGTGGGTGGTCTACGTCGCCACGAGGTAGACCGCAAACGCCGCGGCAGCGAGCTCCGGCTCGAGAAGAACCCCCGGGACCCTTCAGTCCTCGGCGTACCCGGCGGCCTGGAGACGAAACATCTTCGCGTAACGACCATCGCGCTCGAGAAGCTCTGCGTGGCTTCCGTCCTCGGTGAGGCGGCCGTCCTCGAAGACCACGATGCGGTCGGCCATGCGTACGGTCGAGAAGCGATGCGTGATGACGATTGCGGTGCGCTCGGCCGCGAGATCGCGAAAGCGCTCGAAAATCTCGACCTCGGATTCCGCATCGAGCGAAGCCGTCGGTTCATCGAGAACCAGGATGGGCGAGCGGCGCATGAAGGCGCGCGCCAGTGCGAGTCGTTGCCACTGCCCAACGGAGAGTTCCTCGCCGCCAAACCAGCGCCCGAGGCCCTGGCCGTACCCTTCGGGCAGCGAGCGGATGACCTCCTCGATGCCCCCGGCCGCCGCCGCCCGCTCGATTTCCTCGCGATTGGCGATCTCCGGCGTCCAGCCCACCCCGATGTTCTCGGCGACGGTGAAATGGAAGCGAACGAAATCCTGGAAGATGACGCCGACGCGCGCACGCAACTCCGCCGGGGAGAGATCGACGAGATCCACGCCGTCGAGCAGGATGCGCCCCTGCGTCGGCCGATAGAGTCCCGAGAGAAGCTTCACCAGGGTCGTCTTGCCCGCTCCATTGGGACCCACCACCGCGACGGTCTCGCCGGGCTCGATGACCAGCGAGACCTCGCGCAGCGATTCGCGCGCCGCCCCGGGATAGCGGAAGGAGACCGAGCAAAGTTCGATGCGTGGCGGGCGCCCCACCGCCGCGAGTTCTCTGGGCACGCGCGCATCGTGCGCGACCGCGTCCGCGGCGCCCGCTGCGGGGACCTCCCCGGTCGCGTCCGCGGCGCCCGCTGCGGGGACCTCACCGGACCCGGTCACGAGACCGGCGAAATCCGGGGGCTCGCCGGGCAGGGGTTCGTGCGGTTCGTCCTCGGGTACCGCGAGGTACTCGAAGAGATTGGTCATGAAGAGGTTGTCCTCGTAGAGTTTGGCCACCGCGAGCAGTCCGTCCTGAAACGCGGCCTGTCCTTCGCGGAAGGCGACGAGGTAGAGCGTCATGGCGCCGACGGTGAGAAACCCGGCGACCGCCTGACTGACGACCCATGCGTAGCAGGCGTAGAGCGTCAGTGTGCTCAGAATGCCCAGGAGGACCGCCCAGCTGGCCCGCCGGCGCGCCAGCGCTTTGTCTTCGCGGTGAAAGCGGTCGAAGAAGGCGCGGTAGCGTCGCAGAAGGAGACCGGAGAGGGAGAAGAGCTTGACCTCCTTGGCGGTCTCCTCGCGCGACAGCAGAACCTCGATGTAATGCGCGCGCCGGTTGTCGTAAATGCGCGAGCGATTGAGGAGAAAGGCTTTGCGTCCAAAACGCGCCTCGGCTACGAAGGGTGGTAGGGCCGAGCCCAGTAGGGCCACGACCGCCCAGCCGCTGAAGCCCGCGAGCAGGGTCGCGTAGCCGGCAAGCGTGATGCCATTGCGCACGAGGAGCAGAAGCTGACGCACGACGTCGAGCGGCCGGGAACTCGCTTCCCGGCGCGCTTGAGAGAGCTTGTCGTTGAAGTCCGCGTCCTCGAAGTGGCGGTAGCTCACGTTGATCGCCTTCTCGAGGATCAACGTGTTCACCTCGAGTCCGAGCGCCAATCGCAACTGCACCTGCGCGAGCTGCGTCAGCTGCGCGACCGAGGCGCGCCCGACCACGAGTACACACTCCAGGCCCACCCACCACAGAGCCCGGCTCCCCGCGTCCGCCACGCCCTGGCCCGCTGCAACGACCTCGTCGATCAGGCGTTTGCCGACCCATGCGATGGAGACCGGCAAGAGGGCGGCTCCGAGAGTCAGCACGACGATGCCGACGGCGAGCCCGCGGTCTGCATCGACGAGAAGTCCAAACGCCCGACGCGCGTTGCGCAGGACCTGCCCGATCTCCTGGAATCGCCGCGGAGGGCCCCCGCCAGGGCCGTCGCCGAGCGCTGGCCCCGCGCTCACGCGCCGCCCCGGGCCACCAGGCCTCCCGCCGGTACACGCCCCTCCTGCCCCTGCGCGAGCGCCGCCAGGCACAAGAGAACCAGGGCGATCCAGATGAGATCGGCGAGAAGAAGGTGGACCAATTGCAGGGGCACTGGTGCGAGCCACCAGACGTTCGCCAGCCCCACCACCATCTCGACCCCATAGAGGCCGACGAGCGCCCCGGCGGCCCCGCGCACGGCCCCGCCCGCGCGTGTGCGCACGGTCGTCGCCGCGGTAGCGACCACGAGCAGCCCGACGGCCACCGCGACCGTGGGGTGCCAGATGCGCAGACGCACGAAGAGATGTGCCGAGTCCGAAAACGTCGCCGCCTTCCCCTCGGCAAAGGTACGGGCGGGAAAGAGGGTGTCTCCGAGGGCGGTGATCGCCCCACCGACACCGAGCACGAGCACGCCGACCAGGGTGCACAGAAGCAGGGCTGCCACCGCTCCGTGCCCGCGCCAGTGCACGCGCTCCCAACCCGATGCCCAGGCCGCACAGGCCGTCATCGCCGCGACCAGCAGGAAGGTGTTCACGAGATGACCCGCCACCCAAAAGCCACGCGCGACGCGCGCATCGTCCGCGACATACTCGAAGAGAACCAGACCCGCTCCGATCAACGCCTCGGTGATCATGAAGAAGACCGACCAGCCCGCCGCCTGTCGCACCGATGCACCGGTCTCGAAACGCCGCCGGGCACCCCACCAAAGGCCAAGGACGAGCAGAAGCGAGAGCCCGCTCGTCAAACGATGGCCAAATTCGATGAGCGTGGAGACGGCCTCGGGGCGGGGAACCACCTCACCGTTGCAAAGGGGCCAGTGGCTGCCACAGCCGGCTCCCGAGCCGGTGGCACGCACGAAGGCGCCCCAGAGAATGACGAAGAGGGTGAAGGCCACCGTGGACCAAGCGAAGCGCGCATACCCGGGGAACGGAGCCCGCATGGATTCAGATCACCATGCAGAGGAGCCGAATGCCACCTTGCCCTTGGCGGTCGCGCGCCCCGCCGGGGGCTTCCGCGCCGCGAACCAGGACCCGGGACGCCGCTCAGGCCCCTTGCTCGAGACGTTGCACGATCTTGGCGTGGACGGCACGGGTGATTGGGTAGCCGCGCGCCAGCCAGATGGAAAGGGCGAGCGCCGACGCTGGCGCCAGGCTCGAGAAGACCAGGATCGCGCGCCGCACCCCCTCGCTCTGTTCGGCGCCGCGCGTGAACCCAATGACGTCGAGGCCGGAGAGAAGCACGAGCACCACGAGGGCGCCGGCCAGCTTGCGTAGGAACATGAACAAGCCGTTGTACAGCCCCTCGCGGCGCTCGCCGGTTTCCAGCTCGTCCTCGTCGATCACTTCGCCCAACATCGCCCAGGGCATCAAGTCGACGACCCCGTACCCGATTCCGGCCAGGCAGACCAAACCGTAGAGCAGAGCGGAGTTCGTGTCCGGCGCCGAGAAGACGAGAAGCCCTTGCACGAGCATCCAGATCGCGCACCCCATCTGGAAGACTTCGGCCTTGTCGCGGTGGCGCGAGAGGCGCAGCCACGCAGGCAGGGTGACGATGGTCGTCAGGAGGAAGAGCGCCATCGCGATCTCGAACTCGTCGCCGCGCCCGAGCCAATAGGTGAAGTACAAGATGAGCATGGAGCCAACGAGATCCATGGCGATCCGTCCGGTCAGGTAGAACCCCATGAGTTTCACGAAAGCGCGGCGGCGAAGCGCGACCCGGAACCCCTCGAAGAGGGTCTCCCCCGGCGCCCGACGAGCAAATCCGGGACGCTCGAAGGTGACCCGGTGGATCGCGAGCCACGGCAACATCATCAGCAAACCGTACGCGATTCCCGCCGCGGCAAAGCCCGCCGGGCCGTCGCCGAGAGCGCTCGCGACCGGACGAAGGGCGATCGCGCAGAAGACACCCAGAATCGCGCCGACCGAGCGGAAGGTATTGAGCGAGGTCCGGTCGTCGTAGTCGATCGCCATCTCGGGAATCAGGGCCAGGTAGGGCACCGACACCACGGTAAGCGCGATGCTGAGCAGGCAGTAGATGCTCGTGTAGTAGGCGAACAGTCCCCACTGCGAAGCCGCACCGGGCTCGACCCACAACAGCGCGAAGCACGCGCCGAAGGGCACCGCCCCAATCAGGAAGTAGGGACGACGCCGTCCCCCCCAGAGCCAGGTCCGGTCGGAGAGACGGCCCATCGCGGGATCGGTGATCGCATCGACGATACGCCCGACGAAGGGGACCAGGCCCGCCAGCGCCGGCCGCAACCCGGCCACCTGCGTGAGGAAATACGTCGTATAGACGATCGAGAGGGCGGAGATGGCGGTGTTGACCGTCAGGTCGCCGAGGGCGAAGACGGTGCGGCCGCCCGGACTCAGAACGCGGTTCTCCCTCGACCCCGACGTTCCGGGGCTTGCGCTCTCACCCACCGCCGGCACGCCAGGACTCCATGGCCGCTGCGTCTACCACACCACCCCGGTCCGAAGCCTCCCCGAGCGGCATCGTCCGATCGCCCTCTGCGTTGACGCGCGCGACGAGCCGGCGCGCCAGCCGACGGTGGGCGCGCGCCGTCGGGTGGCCGTCGCCCGCCAGCGCGAAGCTGCGGCGCTCGCCCGGGCCAAGTGCCTCTCGCACCGAGAGGACGTCGAGGCCTCGATCGCGCAAGCGGTTGGCCAACACCTCGCCGACGTCGTCCCAATATACGACCGTGAAACTCGCGCCCCAGCGCTCGCGCGCGAGGCTCGCGGCGCGCGCGACGATCTCCACGTAGAGGTCCCGGTCGGCCGCCTCCGCTTCGTGCGCAAGCCAACGCGCGAGAAGTCGCCGCGTCGGGCCAAAGTGGGCGAGCGCCCGGGCGACCCAGAACCACGGCCCCGAACGAAAGGGGCCGACGTACGAAATCGTCCCATCGCGAAGCTCGTAGGAAGGGCCGGCGAGATCCCAGGTCGTACGGCCCGCGACCCGACCCACGTGTGCGTCGATCCCCTGGTAGACCACGGCTCGCACACCGTCGGGCACGCGCGCATCGAGTCGCCCGGTCTCGAGAGAACGCAGCATCTGGTGCGGTCCGTACCCGTGAAAGCCCGCGTTCACGACGTGTGCACCTCCTGCGAGATCGGCAAACGCGGCCGGCAGGGTTTGATCGTCCTCCACACCCTCGCCAAAGGTGAAGGAGCCGCCGAAGAAGACGACGGCCGGGCCGTCGCGGCGGCTGCCCGGCGTTCGGCGCAATCCGTCATCATCGATCGTATAGCGCACATCGTAGGCATCGTGACCGTCGATGGTCCGTCGCGCCCGCACACGCACCCCGGCCCGAGGGCGATAGCCCAGGACGGGATCTGGAACGAAATAGCGTTCACCGCCTCCGGCGCCGCCGATCACGTAGGCGGCGGGCGGCGCATCGGCGGGCGCGAGCCAGAGCAAGATCAGCGCCAACGTCATGCCGGCGACGAGGCCACCGCTCGCCAATGCCGCACGTCGCGCCCCCGGGGAAGAAGCCACCGAAGCGGCTTAACGCCTGCGGTGGTGTCACGCACGCGCGCGGTCTGTTACCCACCGCCGAAACGTCGACGAACGAGGAAGGAGATTCGCTTGAAGGATTTGTTCTCGGTTCAGGGAAAGACAGTTCTGGTCACCGGCGGCTCGCGCGGCATCGGCGAAATGATCGCGACGGGCTTCGTGGAGAACGGCGCACGCGTCTACATCGCGTCCCGCAAGGCCGCCGAGTGCGAGCGCGTCGCCGCCGAACTCTCCCAAAAGGGCTCCTGCTTCGCGATCGCCGCCGACCTGTCGACGGAGGCCGGATGCCGGGCGCTGGCCGACGCGGTGGCGTCGCGGGAGTCGGCCCTGCACGTCCTGGTGAACAACGCCGGTGCGAACTGGGGCGCACCCTACGAAGAGTATCCCGATTCCGCCTGGGACAAGGTCCTGGCCTTGAACGTGAAGAGCGTCTTTCACCTGACCCGTTTCTGTACGCCCCTGCTCGAAAAAGGCGTTCGGGACGGAGACCCGGCCCGGGTCATCAACATCGGCTCGATCGACGGCATTCAGGCGCCTGCTCTCGAGACCTACGCGTACTCGGCGAGCAAAGCCGCCGTGCATCACATGACGCGGGTGCTCGCCACCAGGCTCGCCCCCCGGAAGATCACCGTAAATGCCGTCGCGCCGGGCCCGTTCCAGAGCAAGATGATGGCCGCAACGCTCGAGCAATTCGAGGAAGCGATCGTGCAGGGTTGCCCGCTCAAACGTATCGGCGAACCGGAGGACATGGCGGGGATCGCGATCTACCTCGCTTCCCGCGCCGGTGCCTACGTCACCGGCACCGTCATCCCGGTGGACGGAGGGATCTCGATCTAGGCGGCCCGCGCGCTCGCGGAACCTCCGACCTAGATCGACGCGTCGCCCGGCGACGCCGCCGGGCCCGCGTCGAGCGTCACCACCGAGCGACCAAACGCCGACAGGCCCACGGCCGCATCCATGGCACGGATCGCTTCGATCTTGTTTTCGAAGGGCTTCCAGTCGTCGCGCTCGTCGATGGCGCTCCAGATCGCTTCGATCTCGTCGATCAAGAGCGTCTCCGGTTCGGCGCGATCGAAATACGGATCCTGCAATCGCGGGGTCGCGGCGGGTTCGTAGGCCGCCAGAGCGGCGCGAAGCACCGCGAACGCAGGCTCTTGGTAGAAGGACGCGGCCGGGCCGCGGGCGGCCGGGCCGCGCGGCCGGGCC
>JAPOLW010000102.1 GCA_029976905.1 bacterium
GCGCCGAACCTGCACGACCATCGACAGCTACTGCGGCGGTGCCGGCAGCAACGGCAGTTGTTCGTGCGAAGCCGGCTGCGCTGCGGCCGGGAATTGCTGCGCCGACTACGCACCCGTCTGCGGCGGCTCCTTTGGCTGCAACCCCGACTCGAACCAAATCGTCTTCGTCCACGTCGGAGGCATGTGTTCGACGCAGTGGGACTACGCGGGAGACCCCGACCGCCTGGCCGACACGAGCGGGATCGCGAATGCCGTCTCCATCGAGGTCCGCGGCGTGCAGACCGATCCGACGGGCACCCAGGTGACGGCGCAGACGCTTTCGCGCTATCTCGACGCCTGCTGCACGGACAGCAATAGCTGCGTCGTGTACAACTACTCCAACGGCGACAACGTGGTCGGCTACGCGCTCGACCAACTCGCCACGGTCACCCGCACCTGCACCGGGCGCAAGAAGAACCGCGTCTGCACCGAGGACCTCGACTGGAACATCCTCGAGGTCCGGACCGCTGCGGGGAACGGTGGGGGCAGCGAGCTATCGAATTGGGGATCGCTCGCCGACCTCTTCGCCTGCTCCCTGGCGCCGGAGATCAGCCCGTCCAAGATCCGCAATCTCTACGACCACAACAACACCCGGGGCGTGGCCATCTACCACATGGGCGGCTTCCTCGATCAAACGACGGGAAGCGATGACATTACGCTCGATGCAGCGTGGTGGTTCTTGCCCTGGCACAGTGACGGCGCGGTCGCGTACCACTCGTCGGGTGCCCGCAACGATTCCGTCGAGTGGTGCGGCGACGGCAACAACCTCGTGTGGGATTGGGACTACTTCGGAAATTGGTGCGCCGACGAAAACCTGTGCAGCACCAACTACGGCACGCTCTTCCAGGGCCATGGCCTCGCGTTCTGCAGCATGCAGATGGAGAACAGCGACCACTACGACCAGAAGATGGCCTACATCCAGTCCATGGGCCAGTAGCCCCGAGCACGCCCGGGGCGCCCCCGTCGGGGGTGTGCGCCCGGCCCGCCCGGGAGCACGCCCCGGGCGGGCGTCTGCGCGGGCGGGACGGGCCGCGTCTCCCTTCCTGGAGAGGCGACCGCTCTCCGCTTCACTTCGGCGTGAAGACCTGCATCCCGTCCACGACCGAGAGCGTGCCGGCGCGCCCGACGCCCTCCTGAGAAACGAGGTCGGCGAGCAGGTCGGCATCGCCTGGCGTATTGGCGACGAAGCGCTGCCCGTCGTCGCTACGACCCAGGATGATCCCACGAGCCGGGTTGCCGTCGCGGTCGTAGACAGCGGTATACGCCTCGATGGCGCCCGCCCCGATGCAATCCTCGTGAACGTCGAGCGGGGCGGTATCCATCGAGCCGGACGGAGCGGCCTTGGGCATTTCCGCCGTCGGTAATCCACCCGGCTTGCGTTCGGTCGACCAGACACTCGCCGAGTGCTTGGTGAGGTACCATCCATTCCCCGTCACGAGCCCGCGGGTGCCCGGGGTCTCGCGCAGGCGATCGGCCATCGTGGCGATCGAGTGCAGCGTGTAGCCACTGGCCGGGCCGCCGCCATAGGGAAGCCCGCCGGTCACCGTGAACCCGCGCGGATCGTCTTCGGCGATCCCCAGATTCTCGAGCGCCATCTCGACGGCCACCGGGAAGCAGCTGTAGAAATCGAATCGGCCGATGTCGTCGACCGTCACGCCCGCGTTCTGAAGCGCCGCGGCATGGGTATCGCGCATGGACGGACATTCCGAGAAGCTCGGCCGCGTGCTCGGGTACCAGGCCTCTTCCTCGGACTTCGCCCCGCCCCACCAATACAGCCAACGGCTCTCTGGAATGCCGAGAGATTTCGCCATCTCGACGGAGACCAGGAAGAATCCGGCCGCCTGATCGGTGTTGAGAACCGCGTTCAGATACTTGGTGTACGGAAAGGCGATCATCCGATTGGTCGGCGTCGCGGTGGTGAGTTCTTCGGCGCTCCGCTCGACCGGGAACCATGCATACGGGTTGGCGGCCGCCACGCGCGTGAATCGGGTGAAGAGATTGCCCATCGACTGTCGGTGCGCCTCGAGATCCTGCCCCCGCGAGGCACGCATCGCGTTCTCGAAGATGGGGTAGATGTCGGGGGGCATGACCATCCCGTACTTGCCTTCCAGCTCCGAGCTTCCGTTCTTCGGAATGCCAATGCATTCGGGGTCGCTGGTGCCACCCACGGTCCAATCGAGGTCGATTCCCTGGCCACCGGCCTTCATCAGCGTCCGCATGTTGTTCGCGCCGCCAACGAAAGCGACACGGGTCTCGCCGCGCGTGATCCGCTCCGCGATCAGGTTGGCGGCGGTCACGCCGATCTGGCCGCCCATCTCGCTCGTGTAGGTCTTGGAGGGCTTCGAGCCCAGCTTCTCGGCCACGACCTGCGCCGGGTTGCGGGCCTGCCAGCCCGCGACGTTCAGGATGGCGCAGGTGTCGATCGCGGAGAGGAGCGACGCGCCGGCCCCGGCGTCCTCGGCGGCGCTGCGGGCGCACGCCTCGAGCATCGCGAGCGGTTCGGTCGCCTCCTGGGGTTCGACGTTTCGCTCGACGAGCTGGCCGGTGCCAACCAGGATGGGGGTACGATCGTCACTCACGGAAAAGCCTCCTTCTCGGGAGCCCGGAATTCGGGAGAATCCGGGCTGTTGCGTCCATCGACTCCTAACGATTGGGCGACCGACCTGCATTCCGAAGCCCGCGGGAGTAACGCCGGTTCCCGGAGGCCTTCCGGCGCGGCGCGCCGGCAACTGGACCCGGCCCGGAGGCACCCGTTAAGGTTGCTTCATGCGCTCGGTCGTCGAATCCCTCGTTGCCCGCACCGCCTTTCCCTTTGCCATGACCGCTGCCGTGGGCGGCGCGATCGTGTGGATGAATCGCGGCGGGGCGCCCGACCTGGTCGCCGGCGTCGTGATCCTGCTCTCCTACCTCTGGATTGCGCTCCTCGAGCGCCTGGTGCCCTTGCACGACGAATGGCTCCGCTCCCATGGCGACCTCGGCGCCGACATCGGATTGGGGCTCACCAACGCGGTCGTGAACAGCATCGGTCAGCCCCTGGCGATTGCCGTCGCCGTGGGGCTCGCCACCTGGCTGTCCACGGAATACGGCACGCAGCTCTGGCCCGACCAATGGCCCATCCTCGTGCAACTCGTGATGGCCCTTCTCCTTGGCGAGCTCGTCGAATATTCCGTGCATCGAGCGATGCACGAAGTGCCTTTTCTCTGGCGCTTCCACGCTCCGCACCACAGCTGCGAACGCCTCTATTGGCTCAACGCCCTGCGCTTCCATCCGCTCGACATCCTCGCCGTGGGCCCTGGGAAACTCATCCCCCTGGTGATGCTCGGCGCGGACGGCCCGGTGATCGCGCTGGTCGGCATCTTCTCCGCCGTCCACGGCGTATACCAGCACGCCAATCTTCCCTGTCGGCTCGGCCCCTTGAACTGGATCTTCAGCATGGCCGAGCTCCACCGCTGGCACCACTCGCCCGTCGTCAAGGAGGCCAATCACAACTACGGCGGCAACCTCATCTTCTGGGACGTCGTCTTCGGAACACGTTGGCTGCCCGAGGACCGGGAATCACCGGTGCACATCGGCATCGGCGATCTGCCCAACTTCCCGCGGGACTACGCCTCCCTCCTGGCGGCCCCCTTCCGCTGGCGCACGCTCGTCTCCCGGGCCGGACCGACCGCCTGAGTCCCCGGACGGCTCCGCTCGCAAGCCGACCCGCCGTGCGAGGGAGACCGATCGTCGTCAGGCTGGGGAACGAGGACGACGCGCTCGTCGTCGCACCACGACGACCAGGCCCACGACGACGCCGACCAACGCGATCACGGGGACGAAGAGAGCGACGACCGCGATCAGCAGCGCCGTGACCGACTCGACGAAGCCGAGCAAGGGGTTGGCCAGTCCGCCCGTTCCCACCGACGAACCGACGCGGGCAAGGGCCGTGGCCCCCTGGAACACACCCGCCACCCCGCCGCCCGCCACCAGGGCCAATCCCCACCGCAGCAGCGGGTCCATGCCAGTGAAGGCCGACGCGCCCAGAACGACCCCGGCCACGACGGCTGCGGGAGACGCCACGGTATCGAGAAGATTGTCGAGCCACGGGATCTGATAGGCGAAGACCTCGAGGAGGGTGGCGACAGCGAACGCCGCCACGGCGGGATCCGATGCGATCCAGGCGAAATCCGGCGACAAGGTCGTCATGCCGGCACGCGCCGCGAGGCTCGCCACCAGGAAGGGCACGAAGACCCGGAAGCCGCAGGCGGCCGCCAATCCCACGCCCAGACCGACGCCGACGAAGGCATCGGCGCTCATGCATTCCTCCGGCGCGCTTCGCGCAGCCGAGCGAGCGCAAAGCGGGGGTTCCAGATCGACCGTAGATTGCTCCGACCCTCGAGCGGCGGTCGATGTTCGACCGCCGCGTAATGCGCGGGCCAGGCCGCCGGGAGCGTCCCGAACACCCGATCCCAGAGGCGCGTCGTCACGCCCCCGTAGGCCCGCGCATCGACGAAGTGATGGGCGAGGTGGTGGTTGCGCCGCCGTCGCTCGCGCTCGCTGCGGGGCCAGCGAAAGTGGATCCGCCAGTGCTGATGCTCATAGCGCGCGAAGCCGGCGCCGAGGCCGCCCACGAAGCCCACCGCAAGAGCGGGCCCGAGCAACGCATTCACCACGAGGAAGACGAGCGTGAAGCCCGGAATCCAGGCCAGGGGTGCTGTGAACACCGCACGCGGTTCGTGATGGTGCATGGCGTGCAAGGGCGCCACCGGAGTACGCAGGCGATGCGAGAGAACGCCATGGATCACGTACTCGACCAGGCCCCACGTCACGAAGCCTGCCACGACCGAGATCGATGCTGCGATCAAGCCCTCTCTCCCCGCAAGCCAGCGCCCGTCAGGCCCCCGACGCCAGGCCGGCCAGGGCCAGGACCTCCGAGAGACGCCCGACGGTGTGGCTCGGCTGCGGCCCCTCCGGTGGGGGTTCGGGCATCCCGTCGGCACGCAGATAGACCGTCGTCATCCCAAGAGGCGCCGCTCCGGCAACGTCGGCTTCGAGCGCATCGCCGACGAAAAGCGCCTCCTCGGGTGCACAGTCGGCCTTGGCGCACGCCGTCTGGAAGATGCCCGCATGCGGCTTGCACGACCGGGCTTCCTCCGAGCTCGTCCAGGCATCGAGCACCGCGTGCAGATCCACGCGGTCGATCATCGGCAAGAGATAGTCGTCGTCGATGTTCGACACGATGGCCACATGCAGTCCGGCCTCGCGGAGGCGACGCAGGGTCTCGCGGCAATCCTCGCGTAATTCGAAATGCGCGATGACCCGTTCGCATTGCCGTTCATGACACCAACGGAGTAATCCCGGATCCGGTGTCTCCCCCGCGATCTCCAGCGCAAAGCGCCGGTAGGTATCCATGAACAGATCCCGGTGGAGGTAGAAATCCCGGGGAAGGTGGTCCGCGTAGGCCTCGCGACTCGCCACCCGAAAGGCGTCTCGCACGCGATCGGGCTCCGACTCCACACCGAGCCGATCGAGAAGCGCATCGAGGACCTCGCGCAACCCAAGCCCCTTGTTCCGGTAGCTGTAGAGCGTCCCGCCAAAGTCGAAGAAGGCGGCTTTGTACGTCCGACCCATGGAAACGAGGTCTACCAGAAGGCGCCTTCCCCCGCGCCCTCGCTCACGAGCTTCTCGTCATCGCTGGCTCGAACTGGACCAGGACCGCTTCCCGGGCGAGGTGGAGAATCTGGTCATCGCGGAGTCCCGTGCGCCGGTCATAGACCAGGCCGAAGGTGCGCCCCAGCCAGGGCAGACGCAAAAAGGTGCGCTCGAATGCCTTGCGGAACTCGAACGATTCCGGCTCCACGACCCAGGCCATGCCCGGAACCTGCGCGCCGGACAAGCGCAATTCCGCTGGAGCCGGATCGAGGAAATTACGCCACCAATTCTTGCGCCGTGCCTTCGAAACCAGGATCCAGAAACGCTCGCCGTCGCGCTGGTACCCGACCGGAATCGTATAGCTCCGCCCCGAGCGTCGGCCGGTGACCGTGATGAGGCAGAGCCCGGCGCCGAGCAACCGGTGCAGCGGCGAACGCAGGAGTCCCACCACCACCGGGTTCACCCGGGTCATGAGGCGATCGAGGTCCATGACGCGGTTCCTACGATGCGCCCACCCGCCCGGACAACCCCGGTGTCCCGCCTCGACCGCTCGCCCACCGCGCCCGACGGGGCCGCTTCCTCTGGATTCGAGGGGGAGCACGTGCGAGGAGGCGCCATGGATCTGAAACTCGCGGGAAGAACCGCGCTGGTGACCGGAAGTTCCCGGGGAACGGGCGCGGGTATCGCCCGTGTCCTGGCCGCCGAAGGGGTCTGCGTTCTCGTACACGGATTGGAGGCGGGTCAGGCCGACCCCATCGTCGAAGAAATCCGTCGAGAGGGAGGCGAGGCTCATCCGATTTGCGGAGACGTGCGTCGTGACGCCGGCGCCAACGCGGTGCTCCACGCCGTCGCCGAACTGCGGCGGCCAATCGACATCCTGGTGAACAACTACGGAACGGTCGCCGGCGGCAACTGGCAGGACGGGACGTCCGCGGACTGGACGGAGATGTTCGAGACCAACCTGCTCTCCGGTGTGCGCATGGTGCGCGGCCTGGCCTTCGAGATGAAAGCCCGTGGTTGGGGACGCATCCTCTTCGTCGGAACCGTCGGCAGCGCGCGGCCACGCGCGCAGACTCCCGGCTACTACGCCGCCAAGGCGTCCTTGGCGGCCACGACCGTGAGCCTGAGTAAGGAACTCGCAGGCAGCGGCGTGACCGTGAACCTCGTCAGCCCGGGCCTCGTGGCGACAGCCGAAGTCCGCGCCATGCTCGAGCGCCGCGCGCGCAAAAAAGGCTGGGGCGAACGCTGGGAGGACATCGAAGCGCGCGCCGCGAACGAATTCATGCCCGCACCGAGCGGCCGGATCGCACGGCCGGAGGAAGTGGGTGCCCTGGTCGCCTTCCTGTGCAGTCCGTGGGCCGCGTCGATCAACGGAGCCAACCTCCGAATCGACGGAGGCGCCGCGGACTGCGTCTGACGGAGGCGCCGGGCGTCAGGTCGACTTTTCGTCCGCGACGCTGCGCTCGTAGGCCTCGACCGCATCGCGGTTGCCGATGATGAGAGGCACCCGCTGGTGCAGTTCGGAGGGCTTCATGTCGAGGATCGACTCGTAGCCGGTCGAGGCGTAGCCACCGGCGTGCTTGGCCACGAACGCGAGCGGCGCCGCCTCGTAGAGGAGACGGAGTTTCCCTTTGCCGGTCGCCGCGTCGGCGGGATAGAGGAAGACACCGCCCTTGATCAGGTTACGGTGGAAGTCGGCCACCAGCGAGCCGATGTAGCGCGAGCGCATTCCCTCGAGCGGCCCGTCGCCGGGACTCTTCACCGCGTCGACGTAGTGCCGCGTCGAGGCGGTCCACGTGCTGCTGTTGCCCTCGTTGGTGCTGTAGGTGCCGCATTTCTCGGGGATGCGGATATTTTCGTGCGACAGCAGAAACTCGCCGACCGAGGGGTCGAGGGTGAAGCCGTGTACGCCATGGCCGGTCGTGTAGACCAGCATCGTCGACGAGCCGTAGATGACGTATCCGGCTGCGGCGAGTTCCGCTCCGGGGCGCAGCAGATCGGCCTCCGAACCGGGCGACCCGTATTCTCCCCGGCGCCGGTGGATTGAAAAGATCGTACCGATGCTCACGTTGACGTCGATGTTCGAGGAACCGTCGAGGGGATCGAAGGCGATCGCGTATTTACCGGGGAAGTGCGGCTCCCGGACTTCGATCGGATCGTCGACCTCTTCGGAGGTCATGATGCAGACGTGCCCCGAGCGTCTCAGAATCTCGACGATGGTGTTGTTCGCAAAGTCGTCGAGCTTCATGACCTCCTCGCCCTGCACGTTGGTCCGGCCCGCGACCCCGAGGATGTCGGCGAGTCCCGCCATGTTCACCTCGGCCGAGATGATCTTGCCCGCGACCGCGATCTGGTTCAGCAGTTCGCTGAAGTCGCCCGCAGGCTGCTCGCCCGTGCGTTTGGCGTGCTGTCGCTGCTGCAACAGAACGTGATGGGTGAGTGTCGTTCCGATCTGAGAGTTTTCCATGGGCCCACGAAAGTACTACTTCGGCCCAGCCAGAGCCATCCCCCATCCCGTGGCGACCGTCGGACCGGGGATCCAGCGGCGATCGTTCAGACCGCCGATTCGGAGGTCTTCGGCGGGGCCGCCTCGGGCGGCATCGCGAAGAGACGGGCCCGTGCGCGGGTCGCGACTTCGTCGGTGCCGTCCACCTGGATCTCGGCCACGGCGAAGAAGCTGCGGCCCCGGCGCTCGGTGATGCGGCTGCGGACGAGCAGGGGCACATCGGTGGGTAGAGGGCGTTCGTAGCGCACGGTCAACTCACCCGTGACCACCGGGGTCCCCTCCTTCGCGTACGCCGCCATGCAAAGGGCCTCGTCGAGGAGTGTCGCCTGGATCCCGCCGTGGACGACACCGGGCGCGCCACCGAGGTGCGCGGGCACGGTGTACTCGACCTCCACCCCATCGGCGGTTTCGTGGAAGCGCAGACCGAGTCCGCTCGGGTTCTCGTCCCCGCATCCGAAGCAGGTCCGAGGCCCGTCGCGCTCGAAGACGATTTCCCGACGCTCGAAAGACTCCACGCAGGGGGAATACGAAAACGTCGTATCGCCGACAAGGCGAGCGTCTTGCGCGAAAGACGGGGCGGGGCCGGGCGCTGGAGCCGGACACCCCGCGGGATGGAAAGCCGCCGACAGGAGTGCCACGATGCCCGGCGCCATGGCCGAACCTTTCCTCGCGGGCATCCGCGTCGTCGACTTCACCACGCAGATCGCGGGCCCCTATGCGACCCGGCTCTTCACCGACGCCGGTGCCGACGTGATCAAGGTCGAGCCGGCCGGGGGCGACCCGCTGCGTCGACGCTCGTCGACCGGCGCGGATCCCGGCGCCGGGGACGGAGCCCTCTTCACCTTCCTCAACGCCGGCAAGCGCTCGGTAGGCGGCACGCCCGACGACCCCCGGGTGCACGCGCTCGCGGTGGAGGCCGATCTGGTCGTCGAGGACTTCGCGCCCGGCGCCTTCGACGTCGAGGGACTGCGTGCCGCGAATCCCTCCGTCGTGATTCTCTCCCTCACACCCTGGGGACAGAGCGGCCCCTACGCCCAGCGCCCGTGGACCGAGTTCATCCTGCAGGCCGAAGGAGGGTCGGTGGCCCTGCGCGGACGCCCCGAGCAGGAGCCCTATCAGGCGGGTGGTCGCATCACCGAGTGGGTGTCGGGCGCCTACGCCGCCACCGGCGCATTGGCCGCCGTGCTGCGCGCCCGCAAGACCGGACACGGCGAGCACGTCGATCTCGCGATGCTCGACGCGATCAACGTTTCCGCGTCCATCTTCATGGACCTGCTCTACCGGCTGATGGGTCTGCACGACGCGCCGTGGCCCGCCCGTACCACCGAGACTCCCTCGATCGAGCCGACGGCCGATGGCTGGGTGGGCTTCAATACGAACTCCGCGCAGCAGTTCGCAGACTTTCTCGTCCTGATCGAACGCCCCGACCTGGCCGACCAGGGCCTCGAGAGCGTCGCGGGCCGCACCGCGCGCTTCGACGAGTGGCAGGAGGCCGTGCGTGCCTGGACCACCCGCCACACCACCGCAGAGATCGTCACGCGCGCAAGCGCGCTGCGGATTCCCGTCGCGCCGGTGAACGACGGCGCGCAGGTGCTCGCCCACGAGCACTTCGTGGCCCGGGAGGTCTTCGTCGAGGACGCCGCCGGACGCTTCCGGCATCCGCGACGCCCCTATCGTGTCGACGGCGCGCCACCGCCGGCACCGCGTCCTGCCCCGAAGTACGGCGAGCACGACGACGCGATCGAGCCCCACGAGCGCACGACACCGCGCCCCAAGGGCCCCGCACCACGGCCCTTCGAGGGCCTCCGGGTCCTCGACCTCACCAATTGGTGGGCCGGTCCCGCCGGAACCCACGTCCTCGCCTCGCTGGGCGCCGACGTGATCCATGTCGAATCGACGCGCCGGCCCGACGGCGTGCGCTACACCGGCGGCATCGTGCAGGGCCGGATCGAGCGCTGGTGGGAATGCTCGGCCTTCTTT
>JAPOLW010000103.1 GCA_029976905.1 bacterium
TGGGCACGGTGGCGAAGGTCGTCACCCGTTCCTGTTCGATGCAGGCGGCCAGACCGGGCGCGTCGCTTCGGTCGATCGTGACGCAGCAGCCGCCCGTCTGCAGGCTCACCAGGGGGCCGAGGACCATCAGATTCAGGATCGTGAGCGGCAGCATCACGCCGATGCGGGCGTCTTCGGAAGTACCACCGGTGAAGCGCTGGACGGTTCCGGGCAGCAGTAGGTTGTGGTGCGTGTGTACGGCACCCTTGGGGCGCCCGGTGGTCCCGCTCGTGTAGGCGATGGCGGCGGCCGCATGTGGGTCGTCCGGGCCGCGGTCGGTCTGCGGCGGGCAAGCGCGGATCCGTGCGGCCCACCCATCGCTTCGGCCGGGGGCTTCCACGAGGTGGCGCAGTGCGGGTAGGTCGGCGCGATGCGGAGCGATCTGGGCCGCACCCGCCTCGTCGGCGAGGAATAAAGCCGCGCCCGCATCGGCCAGAATCCACGCCTTCTCCGGCGAGGCGAGCGGCCGGGGGATGCCTAGCCACAAGCCGCCGCGACGCATGGTTGCGAGAAAGGCGACGACGATGTCCGGGCCGTTGGGGAGGCTCGCCGCGACGCGATCGCCGGGTCCGATACCCAGGGCGGCGAGCGCGCCGGCCGCGCGCGCGACCTCGTGGTCGAGCTCGGCGAAGGTGAACCGACGGCCGTCGCCGACGAGCGCCTCCCGGTCGGGCGTCGCCCGGGCTGGCGCCTCCAGGATGCGCGCGATGGAGCCCGGCCGCGGCGGCGTGCTCACGCGGCGAGGCGGTCCAGTCCGAGGAGCCCGCGCAGATTGTCGCGCGCGATGCACCGTTGGGCGTCCTCGGGCAGCCGGGCGATCGACTGCAGGAATTGACGGGGCTCGGCCAGTCCTTCGGGGTGCGGGTAATCGGAACCGAGCAGGACCTGCGAGGGGCCGAGAGTCTCTGCGAGAGTTGCGACATCCTCTTCGTGGTAGGGCGACACGAAGACGTGGCGGCGTAGGACCTCGCTCGGTCGGCCCCGAACGTAGCCGCCGATCCAGGGGCCGTTTCGACCCATGCCCTTCATCTTGTCCATGACCTTCATCAGGTACTCGACCCAGAGGGATCCGTTCTCGACGCTGGCGACGTTCACGTCGGGAAAACGGCCGAAGAGGTTATGGAGGATCAGAGCCGAGAGCGTGTCCATGATGGGACGGTCGCCGTAGAAGTTCGTCCACTGGAAGGCCGATTGGAAGTGGGAGGGAGGACTGGCCTCTTCGCCCCAGTGGACCGACATCATCTCGTTGTAGCCCGATTCGGCGATGTGGAAGCACACCAGTAGCCGTGCTTCGTTTATCCGCGCCCAGAAGGGATCGAAGAAGGGGTCGGCTGGCGAACGCCCGAAGGCCGGTCCGGGGCGGATCGCGATGGCGCGGGCACCGAGCTTCATGACCCGGTCGAGTTCCGCGACCGCAGCGTCGAGATCGAGCAGATCGAGCAGGGGGACCGCGAAGATCCGGTTCTGATGGGCGAAGCCCCAGTCCTCATCGAGCCAGGTATTGAACGCGCGGATGTTGGCGTACATCTGCTCGGGGTCGTCGCGCATGAATTGTTCGACGCAAACGCCGAGGGTCGGGAAGAGGAGCATCGCCTCGACTCCCTGGCGATCCATGAGGGCGAGCCGCGCGTCGCGGTCGCGATACTCCGGGCGCATGGGCTCCGAAACGTCCGCGCCGACGCCGGTTTTGCTCATGCCGCGCAGCATTTCGCGCAGCGCGCCCGGCCGGGAGCTTTTGTCGAAGTCGTGATGGGCGAGAAAGGTGAAGGGCTTGTCGCCCACCATGATCCGGTCGCGGCCCTCGGGGGTGCGCACCACGTGGATTGCGCGGTCGCGATGACGCGGTTCGATGTGGCGCGTGTAGCAGTCGCGCGGTTCGTAGTAGTGGTTGTCCGCGTCGAAGAGTCGAATGTCGGGGGACACGGTTGCTCCTTGCGACGTCGTCGCGGAGTGAGGGGTATCACGGTCCTTCGGCGAGTCCAAGCCCGCGCGAGCAGACCCCCATGTCCTCGATCGCGGTCACGATGGTGATGGGCGGCGTTTGCTCCCGGGGGAGAACCCGTAGTATCGCAAAGGCCGACCATCAACCGAGGGAGTGCCGATGACCGTTCGGAATCTGCCTTACCCTTCCCGGGTGGCTGCGCTCGTGGCCGTCCTTCTCGTCGGTGTGCCCCGGGCCGACGCCCAATCGGAGGCCGGGACCGTCGTGCCCCGGGCCGACGCCCAATCGGACGCCGGGACCGTCGTGTCGGGAGACGGTGGGCGGCGGGCCTCCGATACGGGTGCGCGCCGGTCGAATACCGTCGAGGAGATCATCGTCAGTGCGCGCAGACGAGACGAGTTGCTCGAGGATACCCCGATCTCCGTCACCGCCCTCGGCGAGCAGACCCTACGGGAAGCCGGGGTCCTGCGCCTCGACGATCTCCAGACCCTCGTTCCGAACCTCCAATTTCTGCCGGGCACCGACAACCAGGCCACGAACATCGTCATCCGCGGTATCGGAACATCGGTGCCCGGTGTCGTCTCCTTCGATCCGGGCGTCGGGATCTACGTCGACGGAGTTTTTCTACCCCGGGCGCACGGGCAGTTGCTCGACATCATCGACGTCGAGCAGGTGGAGGTTCTGCGCGGCCCGCAGGGAACCTTGTTCGGTAAAAACACGGTGGGCGGTGCGGTGAACATGACGACCCGGCGACCGGGCGAGGAACTCGAGGGTTTCGCGCTCGTGCGAGCGGGAAATCAGGGGCTCGTCTTCAGTCGGGCCATGCTCAATGTCCCGGTGCGCGCGGGCTGGTTCGATGGGAGACTCTTCACACGGCTTGCTCTCTCGACGACGAATACCGATGGCTACGTCTGGAACCGGGAGCAGGAGACCTTCTACTCCGATCGTAACTCGATGGGCTTCCTGGGAAGCGTCCGTTTCCTGCCGGTCGATGACCTCACGGTCGATGTGAGCGGGACATGGGGACGGGATCACAATCACGGACGGGGCGGTCAGTGTGTCTTCGTGCAGGAAACCGGTCTGGGTTCTCTGTTGCCGGGGTACTACGATGCCTGTCGGCAGTCGAAGCCCTTTGAGGTTGCGACCAACGAAGCCCAGATCTCCGATCTGATCAGCTACGGCGTGTGGGGTACGATTGCCTATGACGTAGGCGAGATCGGTGTGCTCGACGGCCTCGTCGTCAAGTCGATCACGTCGTGGCGGCGCCAGCGGCAGCGCGCTCGACTGGATTTCGATGCCACCGAATTTCCGGCGATCAAGACCTCGGACGTCGGCGGCAGTCCGACCGATGGCTACCCGAGCCAGGCCAAACAGGTGAGTACCGAGTTGCAATTCACCGGCCGCACCTGGCAGGACCGCATCGATTTCGTTGCCGGCGCGTTCGGCTTCTGGGAGGATGCCAGCGACCCGCAGACGCTGACCCTGGCGCCGGGTTTCATCAATCTCGTGAACCTGAATCTGCGCGAGAGCGACAATTGGAATTGGGCCCTCTATGGGCAGGTGACCGCGGATGTGACCTCCTGGCTCAGTCTGACCGGCGGTCTGCGCTACACGCAGGAGAAGAAAGGCCTGCGCGCCGTCAATCGCGATCCCACCCAGCCCACCCAACCCCCTGCAACCGATCTCACCTCGTCGGCGATTTTCAGCGCCTGGACTCCGATGGCGAGCGTCGCGGTGCCCCTTCCCGAGGATTGGATCGCGCCGGCACGGCTCGATCACCTCATGACCTATTTCACGTATGCACGGGGTTTTCGCGGCGGTGGCTTTGACGGCACCCTCAATCCGAACATCTCGACACTGGAGCCCTTCGCACCCGAGTATCTGGACTCCTTCGAGTGGGGCGCGAAGGCGATTGGCTTCGACGAACGAGCCACGCTCAATGTCTCCGTCTTCTACGGGGAGTACGCGGACATCCAGGTCAGCTCGATCCAGGACGACCCGGATTCTCCAACCGGCTTCGTCTTCACCACCCAGAACGCGGCTCGTGCGACCACCCATGGGGCCGAACTCGAACTCCTTGCGTTGCCGATCGAAGGGCTACAGCTCAACGGCTCGGTCGGACTCCTGTACTCGAAATACGAGGAGTTCATCGGGGTCGACAACGTGACCGGGGCGCCGGTCGATCGCGCGGGTCAGCGTTTCAGTCAGGTCCCTGAGGTCCAGCTCCACCTCGCGCTACAGTATTCATTCGAATTGCCACCGCCGGGAGCGGGTTGGCTTGGCGGTTGGGTGACGCCGCGCATCGAGTGGTACCATCAGAGCTCGATGTTCCTGCTCGGTCCCGAGGTGCCTGCCGCGACGCAACCGGGCTACGACCTCGTGCACGCGCGTCTTTCCTATGACTTCGCCGACGACCGCGCGCAGGTTGCTCTGTGGGGCAAGAATCTGACCGACGCCGAGTACTTCAACTTCGCTCTCCCCTCCGTCTCCAGCTTCGGCACCGCAAATCTCTTCTTCGCCCAGAACCGCACCTTCGGCGGGGAGCTCTCCTGGCGCTTTTGATCGAGTTCGCGCACGGTCCCGTGCGCTTGGCTTCGGATAGGGGCCCGGGGGGAGACGCGGGTGCGCGGCTGCGCTAGGCTTCGGCCATGCCGCAGTTCGAAACCATCGACCAACTCGTCATCCGAGCCCGGCCCGAGGCCCTCTTCGATACCATCCTCGATTATCCACACATGCAGGACTGGTATCCTCGATACCGCGTTTCCGTCCGGGGAGGGGGCGACGTCGTCGAGGGCGCCCGCCTCGACCATGAACTCGCCGCGCCCGGCTCGCCGGTCAAGTCACGTTTCGTTCGCACCGTCCAGAGGATCGATCGGCCACGCTCGATCGAGGAAACCTACGATGGGGGTGATCTCGTCGGAACGGGTCGCTGGACATTCGAGCCGACCGACGAGGGGCTGACGCGCGTCTCCTTCTGGTGCGACGTTCGATCCAACACGTGGCTCATGCACCTGGGTTTCCTCCTCGCGGGCGAGCGCGGTCACAACATGGTCTACCAGGAGATCCTCGCGGCCCTGAAAAAACATCACGAGGCGGCCGCGGCGTAGGTCGGCCCGACAGAGTCGATCGGCAGGCGCTTGCGAGGGGCGGTCGGCGGAGCGATCCGCTCCGGAGCGTCAATCGAGAATGCTCGCGGTCTCCTTTCCCTCCCAGGCGTCGCGATAGAACTCGAGATCGGCGAGGAAGAGCAGGCCGTCCTCGTCGTCGATGAACGCAACCGGGCCGTGCCCGAAGTAGAGGAACTCGGTCTCCTCGGTGCCCGACGCCTCCTCGTGGATCTCGCCGATCTCCTCGTACCCGTAGACTCCGGCGCGCGCGGAGCCCCCTTCGAAGACGAGTTCGCCCTTGAGAACGAAGAACTCGGCCGGTGTCACATGCCGGTGGCGGCCAAAGCGAACATGGGGCTGCAGCTGAACGTACAGCACCCAGTCGCCGGTGACCTCGCAGTACCGCAACAGCTTGAACTTCACACCCTCGCCGAGGCTTTGCCACTCGAGCCGGTTCAGGTCTACGAGCATGGCACCCCGCTGCCCGGGGTCGTGCTGCGCTCCGACGCGTCGTTCTGTCTGCATGGCGATCTCCCTTGGTTGGCCCCGCCTGCGAATCTTCCACGCTTTTTCGCCCGCGTCGAGTCGGCCGGGGGGAGGCAGACTTTGTTAGACCATTCGCGGTTGCGGCGATGAATACGTTGTTGCTCACTCCAGCCGATCTCGTTGCAGAAGACCGGGCCCGCGTAGGAGGAGGCCGGGCCCGGCACCTGATCGATGTGCTGGGCGTCCGACCGGGATCGCGCGTCCGAGCGGGCCTTCAAGGGGATACGCTGGGTTGGGCCGAGGTCGTGCGCTGCGGCGAAGACGGCGTCGAGGTCACCCTGACGCTCGGCGAGGCCCCGCCGGCGAAGCTGCCCCTCACGCTCGTCGTGGGCCTGCCGCGACCCAAGGCGGCGCGACGCCTCGTGGTCGATGCGACCGCGGCTGGGGTCGAACGGCTCATCCTGCTCGGTGCGTGGCGAGTCCCCCGGAGCTACTGGCAAAGCCCGTCGCTTCAGCCCGAGGCGGTCGCCCGCGACGTGTTGCGGGGCCTTGCCCTGGGTGGGGATTGCCGACCGCCCCGGGTCGAACTCCATCCGCGCTTCAAGCCGTTTGCCGAAGACGAACTACCCTCGTTGGCCCGAGGAGCCCGAGCGCTGGTCGCGACGCCGGCGGCAGACGCATCCTGTGCGAGAGAACGGGGAAGGCCCTCGGTCGTCTGCGTTGGGCCTGAGCGGGGCTTCACCGACTACGAGCAGGCGAGCCTCGTCGCCGCGGGTTGCCAGCCCGTCTCGCTGGGCGCGCGAACACTCCGTGTCCACGCCGCCGTCCACGTCTTGATCGGCCGGCTGTTTTGACACCAAGGCTCGTGACCGCAGCCGCGGTCCTGGGACGGGCTAGGTGCAGTTCGCCGTGACGAAAACTTCGCGATCGGTCAGGTTCTTCTCGACGCAGTTGCCCGCCCCGGCGAAGAGGAAGACGTCGGACTGGAATGGGGCGAAGGCAACGTAATCCGGCGGCGTCGGTTCATTGCCGTTGCCGGTAATCCGATTCCCGATGACCGTATTGTATTCCGCCGCCTGACTTGGAGCGGGACAGCTTTGGACCAGGCACCAGTCGACGATGGCCACCCCGAAGAAGCCATTGTTCACGATCTTGTTTCGCCGGATGTTCACACGGTCGACCCCGAGCACGGCGATCCCGATCCCAGGAGGGAGCGCGCCGACGAGGCCGCCACTCACCGGGTTGGGGAAGTTGTTGTCGTGCACGAAGTTGCCGATGATCTGCCAGTCGCCGTCGTCGCCCAGGGGCGGCAGTGAGGCCCCGGCCGGGTTGTAGAGGCCAATGCCGACGGTGTTGTGATGGACGTTGTTGTTCTTGGCTACGATGTTTTTGGAAACGGTGATCTCCAGCCCCGTGGGGTTGTGGTAGAGCTCGTTTCCGATCACCCGGATGTGCTCGCTTCCCTCGACCCAGAGACCACTGTCGAGCGATCCGTAGGAGACATTCCGTCGCACCGCGCCCTTGGCGGACAGCGTCGGGAAGATCCCGTTCTCCAGGTTGTCGATGGATTCGTTGCCGATGATCTTGAAGCGCTCCGCGTAGCGCGTGTAGATGCCGTTGTTGGGGAAGCCCTCGACCGTAAACCCGCGCACGACCACCTTCTCGACAGGCGGATCCCCCGGGTTTGCCGGCTCGATCAGAATGCCGTGGTTGTTGCCGGCGCCGGGAAGGATGCGGACCTTCACGTCGGGAAGCTTGCTTTTGGCGATGAGCTTGAGCGACTTGGTGATGCGGACGGCGGCAAGCTGCCCGTGCGTCTCGACGTAGTCGCCCGGCATCACGACGACGGTGTCGCCGGGGGAGACCGCGTCGACGGCGGCCTGGATCGATTCGCCCGGTCGGACCTGTACGCTCGCGGCCTGGGCCGCCCCTGCGACCGACACCAACGTGATTGCCAGTGCCAGGCGGATTCCGAATCGGGCTGCACTCATAGGGAAAATCTCCACTTCTCCCGCTCTCCTGCGAGTCGAGAGACGGGCCTTCCCTGAAGGTCTATCGTTCGCGCCCGAGAGCAGTCAAGGCAGGAAACCAGCCTCGACGAGGCGGGGGTCGGCGGACGGAGCCGGGAGGCCGCCCTCAGAGGGGAGCGCGGGGAGGCGGATCGCGGGTCCACCGGGTCTCGTCCGGACGACGTCGCGAGGGCTTCTGCAGGGCCGGGAACCCACGGAAGGCGGGGCCCCGAAGGCTCGCGAGGGCGGTGCGAGCCAGGGACCGTTTCGGGGCAAATCCCCGGGATCACTGCGCCCTGGGCAGTGCGCGGGCCTTCTCGAATTCGTCGGCGGCCTCGTCGGGGCGGCCGAGCGACCGGAGAAGGCCGCCGAGAGCATAGTGCGCAGCCGCCGTCGGTTTGTGAGCGAGCGAGAGTCGGTACGTGTCGGCCGCCTGCTCGAGCTTTCCCTCGCGGGTGAGTGCCCCGGCCAGGTTGTTGTAGGCCGGCGTGAATTGCGGGTCGATCTCGATTGCCTCGCGGAACTCGGCAATCGCATCCGCGGTGCGTCCCTGCTGCGCGAGCACATAGCCGAGGCCATTGTGGGTGGGAGCCGAGGGACGCCCCGGGAGTGCCTGGCGGTAGTGGGATTCAGCCGTCGCCAGGTCCCCCGACTCGACGGCGGCGACCGCCAGGTTCAAATGGGCGGAGGCGCAGGCGGGGTCGAGACGCAAGGCCTCGAGGTAGCGCGCCCGGGCTTCCTCGGGGCGGCCGAGCTTCGCGAGGGTGAAGCCGAGGTCGCTCGAAATCTCGGCCCGCGGTTCGAGGGCGAGTGACGTCTCGAAGTGACCGGTAGCCTCTTCGAAACGCCCGAGTTCGAGCAGGGCAAGCGCGATGTTGTTGTGGGCCTTGGCGTGCCCGGGGTCGGCTGCGATGGCGCGCTCGTACGCGCCGATCGCCTCGGTTGGCCGTCCATCCTGGAAGAGGGTCCATCCCAGGGCGTTGTGCAGCTCGGGGTCGCCCGGTGAGATTTCGAGGCCACGACGGAAGGCGCGCTCCGCCCCTTTGTGGTCTCCGGTCCTCTGGTTTGCAGTTCCGGCGCGCAGGAACGAGTACGGGTCGAGGAACTCCTCGCGGATCTCGGCGATGGCGTCCCCGGCGAGGTGGACGAATTCGGGGATGTTCGCGGCCCGGTCGGGGGCGGTGAAGCGCTCGAGCAGAACCGGCGGACTGTCGTTTCCGTTCTCGTCGATGTGCGTCAGGAAGAGCTGGGTGTAGGGCCCGTTGACCTTCGACGAGAACACCAGCCAGCGGCTATTGGCCGACCAGCTGTGCCAGGAGTTCATGCGCGCGGTGTTGTAGCGCAGGCGGCGCGCTTCGCCGCCCGCCGTCGGGACGATGTACAGCTCGCTGTCGGGCCGCAGCAGCATGTAGTTGTCGGACTGCGTGAAGACGATCCACTTTCCGTCGGGCGAATATTTGGGGAAGTAGTTGCTTCTGCCGTTGTCGGAGGCGCCCTCGAGCGGCACCGCCGTCCCGCCCTTCCCGTCGTTGAAGGGGATGCGGTAGATGTCGTAGCGGAATGGCTTCTTCTCCTCGGTGAATTCGGGCACGTCGCTGAGGTCGAGGAGAGCCGCGTTCTGCTGGTGGAGGCGCTCGGATCGGTAGGCCTCGTTGCGCGCGAAGAGGATTTCCTTGCCATCGGGGCTCCAGACCGGGTTGGTCTGGACGTACTTCGGGTCGTCGGCCCCGGGCAGCGAGAAGAAGGTCTCGGTCTCGCGGTCGTAGACGACGAGGATGCCTTTGATCGGAAAGAAGAGCTGCGAGATCATCAGGTCGTCGATCGCCACGAAGACGGAGCGATCCTTGACGGTGCTGATCACGTAGCGACCGGTGGGCGACACCCGAGAGAGGAGTCCGAACGTGATCTCACCGTCCGTGCGCTCGTAATCGGCCCAGGTGATGATGCTCTCGTCGTTCATCTTCATGTGCGTCGACACCGGAAGGATTCCGTACCCGCCCTTGTCGTTGCCGTAGTCCACGTCGAGGCCCAGAACACTGCCGTCGTCGGCGAAGGAGTGGCAGTTTCCGCAGACCGGAAGGTTCTGTAGAACGATGGGAGGCCCGTCTTCCATGTCGATGGTGCCGAATCGCCAGCGGATCTTCGCTGGATCCTGCACGGCCTTCAGGAAGGGAAGGGGCACCTCGCGGTAGAAGAGGGCGTCGCCGACCGCGTCTTTCGAGGTGCGGATGCGTATGCGCGCTTCTGGCGCTCCGTCGCGGCGGATCGACACTTCGGCGTCACGCTCGCGGCTGCGCTCCTTGATCGTCTCCCAGACCTCCGCAGATGGTCTCCAGCGTGGCTTCTCCACGATTTGTGAGGCGACGACCCGTCCCTCGTCCTCCCGCACTTCGACGCTCCACGGGCCTCTCGCGGCATCGTCCTCCCACAGGAAGGTCGGCGCCACGATTTCGGGCGGGAAGAGGGTGCCGTCGAGTGGGTAGGTGATGCGGAGGGCCGGACCGGTCGGAT
>JAPOLW010000104.1:0-9751 GCA_029976905.1 bacterium
ACGCGTTCGGAATTCAGAATGTGAGGATCATGTCCATGCCGAAGATCACACCCTCGTCGACCGGCAGACCGGCGACGTTGCGCGCCGGATTGTCGTTGGCGGCCGGGCTCCACTGCCAGCGAAGCTCCGGACGGATGATCAGGTTCGGAATTGGCGTCAAGCGGGTGCCGACGGTCGCCTCGTAATAGGAGACACCGTTGGGCTTCCACCACTCGAAGCGCGCGCCCACGCCGATCTCGTCGAAGATCTGGTAGAGCAGGTACTGGTTGATGCCGATCGTGCTGTAGCCGGCGTTGCCGGACCCGAGGACGTCCTCGTTCACGTCGAGGTAGTCGCTCTGCAGGACGTAGTTCAGACCGGGAACCCACTCTTCGAGGGGCGTCGTGTCGACCACGATGCTGTGCGAGTATCCGTCTCCGATCGCCCCGAGGTTGCCCGCGGTCAGGATGTAGGTGACCGACACCTCGTCGATGGGCGTCACGCTGACGCCACCGAGGAAGTTGCTACCGCCGCCGAACTGATCGAAGCCCGTATCCCAGCCCGCCGTCCAGCCGGCGTAGAAGTCGAACATGTCCAGCCCCGAGTAGCTGAGCAAAACACCGGTGTGGGTGAACGCTTCGCTGTTGTACATCGTGAACGCGTGGCTGTAAAAGAAGTTGTCCGGCGCCGTGACGACTTCGTAACCGAGCAGCGTGTAGAAGTGACCGCCGATCAGTGAGAAGTCCTCGTAGGCGAGTTCCGCGTAAAGCTGGGGAATCGCGAAACCGTAACCGCCGCCCCGGTCGAAGCCGTTCTCGTAATCCCAGTTCCCCGGGTTGTTCCCGAAGGCCTGGGTGTCACCCGCGTCGGTGCCGTACATGCCGTCGAAGCGGAAGCCCCAGTCGAGCCCTTCGCTGCCATCGGCCGTCTTCTCGATCCAGAACCAGCTCTGGTTGTTGTTGATGCGATTTGGGATGTCGTTGAACATCCCCGTCGAACGTGACGTGTAGCCCAGCTGCACCCAGCCGCCGAACGACAGGTAGGGGTCTTCATCCTTGTCGATGAAACCCTGCAGAGTGTATCCCTCCCCTCCGTTGGTCAGAGCCTTGCCGAGGTCACTCGAGTAGTAGTCCGGGCCGAAGATCGAATTGCCCGACGACTCCGCCTCCTGGGTTTGCACTCCGGAGACCTCCATCGCGCCTGTCTCCATGCCATCGGAGCCGAGTTCTTCGGCGCGGCCGGAGGCGGCCGTGAACAGGACGAGTGAGGCTGCGAGGAGCACGCCTTGCCTTTGAAGCTTCATTCTCTTCTTCTCCCTGGGTAAGCAACAGGCTCCGTGAGTCGGAGCCCCGACCCCACGCTAGACTGCAAAGACGATGCCCAATCGGCGGCGTGGGCTTTCCCGGCGAATAGGGGCATTCTCGGGGGCGAGCGGGCGGGCCGACCACCCGTGCTGCCTAAGGAGTGTACAGCTGCTCAATTCACAGGCAAGCAGACGCTGGCTGCCGGCGCCCGCGGGTCAGAACGCGACCTGCATCTGCACGCGCCACATCCAGCCGTCGTCGCCGGGGCGGTATCCCGGCCCGGAGTTGCTCGTCGGGCTGTCGAGCACCCGGGTCAGGTCGGTGGTGAGCTTCACGTTCTGCGTGCCGAAGACGTAGTAGTTGAGGGCGCCTGCATACTCGGCCGCGTAGCCGTAGTCGCCGAGGATCTGGGAGGTCCGGACGTTGAAGTCCATCCGCTCGGGAATGAACATGTATCCCGCTTCGAGATAGAAACCCCAGTTGAAGACGCTGTTTACGGGGATCGGCCCGTTCCCCTCGAGGTCGTCGAGCCAGCGGAAGAAGAATTCGGAGTTGGCACTGAAACCGCGCCACTTCATCGCCGCATCGATGGCCCACAGGTAGAAATCGAGCTGGCTCACGCTCACGTCGGGCGCGAAGAGGCCGTCCTGGACCACGCGTGACCCGTTGAGGAGCCGCAGCGCGAAGAATTCCTGGTAGGGGACCCCGGCCAGATCGCGCCCCTGCACCCCGGCGTAGGTGAACGATGTCCCCACCAGGGCAGCGATATCCTCGTGCCACTCGAGATCGACGTACCCCTTGCCGTAGTTCCCCCAAGGATCCCAGAACATGGTGGTCGAGAAGGCAAAGTTCTTGTCGACCGCATCGAATTCGAGATCACTGGTGGCGATGCCATTGGCGACCTGGACCTCGTAATAGAAGTTGTCGAGCGGCTCGCCGGTCGAGAAGATGCCGATCGAGCGATCCGGCCGGAAGAACGTCGTCGCCATCGACCGGTCGGCGAAGCGCGTCCGGGTGGAGCCATTGAGCCAGTCGCGGCTGCCCGGCACCATCGCCTTTCCGATGTGGATGTCGGCGTAGCGATTGAACTCGTAATTGAACCACATGTCGTGCAGGACGATCCGGTGCGCGTCGTCGGTGTCACCGTCGAGGTTGATGAAGTACTGGAGCCTCGGGGAGATCGCGTAGCCCGAGAAGGTCAGTCGGGCGCGTTCGATCTCGAAGTCGCTGCGATTCCTGATCGGGCGGGCCTGACCCGTGCCGTCGATCCACTCGTCCCTGGTGCGCTCGAAGAGGGTGTAGCGGAACTGGATGCGGCCGTTGATGCGCATCAGAAAGGCCGTATCTTCCTCCTCGGGGTTCTTGGTGCGGATGACGAAGCCCTTTTCATACCCGGCCTCGAAGCCGGCGAGCGCGTCTTCCTCCTCCTCGGGAGCCCCCTCCTCGCGCGCTTCGATCAACGCGGGCTGGTCCGGCGAAACGGGCGGGATCGGATCCTCTTCCTGCACCGGCGGGACGTAGTAGGGCTGGTCGGGCGTCGGCCGGGGCGCGGGTACCGGGGTGGGCGCGGGCGCAGCCTCGACCGGAGCCACGGCCGGCGCAGGCTTCGGAGGAGCCGCTGGAGCGGCGACCGGAGCCACGCCGGCATCGAGGCGCCGCTCGAGCCGTTCGATCATCTGGTTCTGACGCTGGATGACCTCGTTCTGCTTTTCGAGCATCTGCCGCATCGCATCGAGCTGGGCCTGAATCGCTGGGTCGACATCACCGGCCGCCGCGGTTGCCGGCGGCACCGCCAGAAGGAGCGCCGACAGCGCCAGCGCAAGACCAGGCCGACCAATCCGCAACCCCTGTCGGGCCGCGCCCGCCTGCCCGTCCTCTACCGCTGCCGGCGAGCGGGCGACCCGCTTTCCAGGACACGGGCCCGGGCCCAGTCGCAATCCCATCCCTTGACGACCAATACTCATTGAACTCCCTCGATTCTTCCCAAATCGACGGAGATCCTAGCCCCGGGATGTGGCAATTCGGTTACAACGAGATGTCCCGGTGGTGAAGATGGGACGGCCGACCACTCGTGCCGACGGGGCGCACGTCGGCGCCCGACCACCCGTGCCGACGGCTCAACCGCCCGGGGTGTAGATCTCGCAGGCGGCGCGGTGGCGGCCGAGCATCACCAAGAGCCGCCCGAAGGCGAGATACTGCCCGATCATCATCCCGAGCTCGACGATCTCGGCCTCGCTGAAGTGCTCCCGGAGCTCTTGTTTGAATGCTTCGTCCACCGTCCGGAAGTCGGTCGCGCACTTCTCGGCCCAGCGCACGGCGAGGGACTCGCGCGGCTCGAGGCGGCGCTCGGCCTGCGGTTTGTGGATCTCCGCGATCGTCTGCTCGTCCAATCCCTCACGCACCGCCGGTGCGTAGCGAGCGAAGAGTCAAGTATCGCAGTCGTTGAGCGCCGCGACCTTGAGCCGGGCGAGTTCCTTGATCCGGCAGGGAACGACCCCCTCCTGGTGCCCCGGCCGGAAGAAGGCGAAGTAGCGCGCAAAGAAGTCCGGCACGAGATCCAGAGGGCCGGCGTCACGACCTTTGCCATCGGACATGGACTTTCTTTTGGCCTTTTCGTTCACGGTGCGCAATCGATGACCACATTTCCCCCCGACTGCACGAAGGGCGGCGTGGGAATCACCGGAGGACGAGGGTCGCCGGGAAGCACCAGGGTGCAATCGGCACATTCGACGTTGTTCCAGTCCGCATTCGGCGACGACGGCGTACTCGCGAGCATCGCCCCCACCCAGTCGACGACAGGCGGAACACCGCCGGTCGTATCCCAGTAGAGTTTGTCGTTCCCCCAGATCGTGTGCGCAGACCCACTACCGATGTAGTAGCGATAGTTCGCAGGCACCCGCGCGTAGGTCTCGATCGCCTGGGCACGCATCGCTTGGTTGAACGAACAGCTTCCCTCCCACCAGCTGAGCGCCGCAATCGGATTGTTGCCGTTCAGCATGACGTTGTAGAACCCGGTCTGGCCCCCGAGACCGCCATCGAATGCTGTCGTGTAGTGGGCGAAGTTCGTGTTCGGGAAATAGTTTGCGACGAGTTCGCCATACGCGACCAATCCAGAACCTTCGTCGAGGATCTCCCGGAGTCCGGGGATGCCGCGGGGCAGGTTCGCCCGGAAGTTCCAATTGGGAAACGATTCGTCGAGAAACTCCTGCGTGATGACGCCATTTCCCGCGTCGCCCAGGATGTGGAACTGCGCGCCTGGCCACGCTTCGTGCAGGAGTGGGCCGTGGAACCAGGCCCCGTAGGCACCCGCGCTCGAGCCCGTGACGAAGACCACCTCGGGATCGACGAAGTGCTCCCGGGCCCATTTCTCGACAACGCGCGCATTGTGGTAGCCGCGGTGTTGCACGAGCAGCGTGGGTGAATACTGCTGCTCGGCGTCCCCGAAGTGGATGTCACAGGAGCAGTAGGTGACGAAGACGACGTTCCAGTTGCGAAATGGATTGTCTGGATTCGAGAGGTCGGCAAAACCCGTCGTCACGTTCTGCGGATTGTCCCCGCTGGTGGCGGTGGCCGCACAAACGGGGATGCTGCACGTGACAGGCTCCCAGCATGCACCGCCGCCCTGATAGTACACCAGGAGCTTGTTCTCGCTTCCCCGCTTCACGAAGTAGCGATAGGGCGTGTCGTTGAGACACGTCGGCTCCAGCTGCCGACCCAGATACTCGATCGGACCGTCGGCGCGAATCGAGGTGAATTGCGCGTCGTCCACGTTGGGCGAGACGGTCGTGTCGCGGACGATGTCGGCTCGCAGGCGGGTGAGGATCGGGTGGGTCGCGTCGAGGCGCGCACCGGTGGTGGGACATCCTGCGGCCTGCTGCCGGTCCCAGAGCCGACCCGCCCAATCCACCACGGCGTCGACGGAACGGTCTCGCTTCTCCCCCCGGGGATCCCGTGCCGGGTTGCGAATGCGCCGTGCCTCGGCCAGCAGGCTCCGACGGCAGAGCGCGGCGGCGGCGCGGAGGAGTCGGCGCCCGCACTGGCCCTCTCCCCCGCGGCCCAGATCGAGGCCCCCGTTCACATCGGCGACGGTGTCGGCCACTTCAGCGTCGATCTGCGCGATCGCGTCCGCCGCCGAGAGCGTCGTGTCGGCGCAATCGACCCCATCGGCCGCGGAATCGCGCTCGGCCCGGGCCCAGTCGGTTTGCAGCCGCGCGGCGCCCTCGGCCAGGCGCGCGTCGCGCGCAGTGCCGTTCTGGGCCACGTCCCATTTCCCCCAGGCGCGCAGAGAGAGATGACAATACCCGGCCGCCGCCTCCTGCTTGCGCGCCACGCAGCGGTTCACGGGATAGGAGTACGATTCCGGGAACCGAGCGAACGCGGAGGTCGCCCCGAGGACGGCGCCGAGCGGCACCGAGGCGAGGACGAGGAGAGGGAGGTGTGCGGCCCGGATGCGAGGCCGAGGCATTCCTGGACCCTACGACGGGTCGAGAGTCCGGGACAATGAGGATTACGTCAACGAACGAGGGACGCGGCGAACGGCTCTGGAAGGGACTTGTCCGGCCCCAGCGAGTAGACGATCCGATCTGGCCGTAGGACGGCGGCTTCGTCCTCGCCGAGGATACCCGCGACGTTTTGATCATCGATCTGCACGAAGGCCGCGCCCAGGGACTCCCATCCGCGCCGCACGTCCTCGCGCAGCACGGCGCGGGGATCGACGGAGGCCAGCACCGCCCATCGCCGACCGACCACGGCATCGAGGGGCCCTCGCCGACCGTCGCAGACCACCGCGAATTGCGGCATCCGGCGGCCGATCCACGGGCTGTCTCCGGGCGCGAGCAAGCCCGCTTCGAGGTCCGGAAGCTGCTTTCCGCCACCATATCCGTACTCCACCAGATCCGCGGGCGGCGGCCGACCCGTCCGGGTCATCTCGGCGTAGGCGTCGATCAACTTGCCGGCATTGGTCGAGTGCTGAACCATGGCCAGCGCCGCGGGCCGCCTCTCCTCGTCGTAGCTGTCGAGCAGGGCTTCGGTCGCCCGCCCCCCGGAGACCGCGGCCAGCTTCCAGACGAGATTGTCGACGTCACGCAGGCCAGTGCAGAGCCCCTGCCCCATGAACGGGGGCGTCTGATGCGCGGCATCGCCGGCGAGGAAGATCGGCCCCTGCCGGAACGTCGAGGCGATCGTCGCATGGAACCGATAGACGACCGCGCGCAGGATCTGTCCATGATCCGGCGACAGCCATGGCCGCAGGAGCTCCCAGACGCGCCCGGGGTCCTCCATCTCGGCACGCGTCTCGCCCGCCCGCAATTGAAACTCCCAGCGGTACTGCCGCCCCGGCATGGGCACCATCGTGGTCGGCCGGTCCGGGTCACAGATCTGCGTGCACAGCGCCGGAAGTTCGACTGACGGATCGCAATCGGCGTCGATCACCAGCCATTCGCAATCATAGCCGAGGCTCTCCCACGAGATCCCCCGGGTTCTTCGCACGAAGCTGTTGGCGCTGTCGGCCCCGATCAACCACCGGGCGCGCACCTCGCGAGAGCCACCGCCAGCGAGGTCGGCCACCTCGACCGCGACGCCTTCGTCGGACGCCTGCACGCCGCACACCTCGTGCAGGACGTGGAACTCGACCGAGGTTTGCTCGCGCAGGCAGGCCCGCCACGTGCGCTCGATTTCTGGTTGCGCGATCGCGAGCACGGGTGGGTACCCTTCGAGCGTCTTCACTCCCGGAAATTCGATGCCGGTCAGTCGTTGGCCCCGGGCGTCGACGAACTCGGCCCCGACGTGCGCCCGCGTCGCCGGCAAAATCGGTTCGAGCAGACCCGCGCGGTCGAGCAGGCGTTGTACGTCGTCGTGCAGGCCGGCTGCGCGGGGCAGATCGTAGACGTCGCTCTCGCGCTCGAACGCGATCGTTCGCAGGCCAGCCTGCCCGCAGAGATTCGCCGCGACGATCCCGGTCGGACCGCCGCCCACGATCGCGACGTCGTACATGTTCAACCCGGCTTCGCGACGCAGTGGTTGGTCATCGTGCCGAGCCCTTCGATCGTCGTCGTCACGACGTCGCCGGGCTGCAAGAAGGTGCCGCTACCAAAGCCAACCCCCGAAGGCGTTCCCGTGAAGATGAGATCGCCGGGTTCGAAGGTGCAGATGGAGGAGATGTAGGACACCAACTCGGGAATCCCGAAGATGAGATCGTCGGTGCGCGTATCCTGACGACGCTCGCCATTGACGTCGCAGGTGAGGTGCAGGTTCGACGGATCCTCGAGTTGGTCGGGGGACACGACGCAAGGCCCGATCGGCCCGAAGGTGTCGAAGGACTTCCCGAGATCGAAGTGGGGCGGCTTGCTCGCAAACTGGGTGGCACGCTCGGAGACGTCCTGTCCGCAGGTGAGACCCGCAATGTGATCCCACGCTTCGCCGGCTGGAATGTCCCGCGCTCGCGATCCCATCACCAGGACCAGCTCGGCCTCCCAGTCGGTGGTCGGGCCGTAGACCACGATGTCCGAGGTCGCCCCGGCCAGGCAGTTGGCGAACTTGCAGAAGACCAGAGGGTTCGGGGGGATCTCCATGCCGGATTCTTCGGCGTGGGCCCGATAGTTGAGCCCGATGGCGAAGATCTTCTGGGGACGCGGCACGCAGATGCCGAGCGCCTCGACATCGTAGGGACCGTCGGCCACCGCCGGGAGGCCCGCGTACACCTCGTGCAGCTCCCGGTGGCGGGCGATCGCGTCCATGGCGTCCGGGGAAAAGCGTCCCGAGCCATGGCGCTCGAGGTCGTAGATCCCCTCGCCGGAAACGAGAACGGCACGATCGTCTTTGGTCGCAAGTCGGAACGCCATCTAATTCTCCTCTGGTTCTTCTTCGTAGTCGCCTCGTCGCTCGACCGGAAAGGAAGGCAGCGGGCCGTGTGCGATCCGCGCGGCCTCGTCGCGGTCGACGGCGAAGATCCGCAAGATGTACTCGACGGTGTCGTCGATGTCTCCTTCGCCGAACTGCCCCTCGACACACGCTGCAATGGCAGCGACGAAGGCACTGGACACCAGGCGCCGGACCACGGCTTCGTTGCGAACGTCGAAGCGCCCCTGTTGGACACCACGGCGGACGTCGCGCGTGGGGCTGTCGCCAAATCCCTCCTGCAAGCGCTCGGTCGGCAGGCCGGAGTGGAGCGCGAACCATCGGCAGAGTGGATCGGAGGGAATCTCCCGCAAGCAGTGGCGCATCGCCGCGGCCATGCCTTCGGCCGGATCGTCGAAGCGCGCGACGAGGCCGTCGAGCCGGTGGTTGAGCGCCCGGGTTCGCGCGCGCGCGATTGGCACCAGGAGCTCGTGCTTACTCGCGAAGTGGTGATAGAAGCTGCGGCGCGCGATGCCGGCCGCAGCGGTGATGTCGTCGATGGTCACCCCCTCGACGCCCCGCTCCAGCATGAGAGCCTCGGCGACGCGCAGAAGCCGGCGGCGGACGGCCGCACGCCGCTCGGCCACCCGCCCCGTCTGGGCCTGTTGCTCGAGTACCGCCACTTTCGGTGGACGGATAGTCAAAACTTGCACTGAGTGCAAATTTTTCCTAGACCCACACCACGCCGGGAGGAGGCAGGAAAATGAAGCTCCGTTGGTCTCATTGTGTTCTCTACGTCCGCGACCTCGATGCGATGATCGACTTCTATCGCGACGTTCTCGGGTTCCAGGTCAGCGACCGCGGCCCGATGGATCCGGCGACGCCCGACGGCATCCAGTTGGCCTTTTTGAGCCAGGTGGGATCGGACCACCACCAGATTGCATTTGCGCCCGTGCGGGGAGACGGACCGTCGACGACGCTCGATCACATCGCCTTTCGGGTGGACTCTCTGGACGAAGTGAAGGAGATGGCCGACCGCCTCGCGGCCGACGGCCGTGTCACCGAGGTCAGCCCGGTCAACCACGGCAACGCCTGGTCGATCTATTTCCCGGACCCCGAGGGCAACCGGATCGAGGTCTTCTGCGACTCGCCCTTCCACGTGCGCCAGCCCCAGCTCGACGGCTGGGACCTTTCGATGAGCGAGGCCGACGTGCGCCGGGCCACCGAGGAGCGCTTCGGCTCCGAGCCCGACTTCATGCCCATGCCGGACTTCCTGACCCGGCATCGCCGCACCCACGGAGACTGAATCTCCGCGCCCTTCGGCGGTCGGCGCCGCGCCGGCCCGGTCCGCCCCCGGGTTCGCATCGGCAACCGCCCGTGTTCGACGACGAACCCCGAGGCAGGGCGCCCCGGGCGGGTCCACCTAGAGCAGGGCCACGAGGACGCCCAACCCGGCGACCGCGACGTGCAGGCCGAGCCAGATCAGATTGGTGCGCGCCGTCTTCTCGCTCAATACGGGAAAGCGGCGGCGGTGCTTCTCGGTGGCCGTGGCGTAGAGGTCGAGGACATGGGCGGGAAAGCTGCGCGAGATCTCCTCGCGCACCGCATGGACCCGCTCGACGTGCAGGCGTCCG
>JAPOLW010000104.1:9760-10033 GCA_029976905.1 bacterium
AAACCGAATCCCCCGAGAACGACGAGGAAGATCGCCGCCGGCAGACGCGAGGACGAGGCTGGGGCGAGTGGCAACAAGGCGAGTACCAGCGCCGCGGCAACCGCGACCATGCTCGTGGCCTGCTGTCGTTGCTGCTCGTAGCTGCGCGATTGGAGCGCGTTCTCGCGGTAGAAGGTGAGCAGGATCTCCCGCGCCGCGGCGGGATCGTTTGGGCCTGTGGATTCCATGGCGCTCCTCAGTGTTGTGGCGTGCAAACGTAGCACGGCCCGGGTC
>JAPOLW010000105.1 GCA_029976905.1 bacterium
CGCACTCGCGCCCGGAGGCGGCGACGCCGAGCGCCCTCCCCCTCCACCAGAATTCCTGCGCCCGCCCGAGGAGGAGGCGCCCCAGCGCACCGGAGCCGCCGCGAATCCAGGCACCGCCGAAGCAGAGGGCGCGCTCTCGGGACCGGGGGCGGGGGACGGGGCGAGCGCACCGGGCACCTCGAGCAACCTCTCGCAGATCCAGGCCCGGCTTGGCGAGCGCTTCGCCCGCTCGTTTGCGGCAAGCCAACTCGGTGGAGGCTCCCCGCAGGAGGAATCCGATGGCGACGCGGCCACCGACATGCGCGGCGACCTCCCGGAGTCCGACCTCGGAGAATCCCTCAACCAGGAGGGGGGCATGACTCCTCCCGAAGGAATGGGACACCTCGTGCAAGACGACGCGGACGACGGTGGCGAGACGGTGCGCCGTTTCGAAGCCGAAGGCGGCGAAGGAACCACCGGCGCCTCGACGGGTGGCGTCCGGCAGGGCGAAGCCCCCGATGCGGGAACGGCCGAGGGCGCACCCTCCTCGGGTGACGGCGGGGACGAACCCCGCAACCCCGATGATCCCATTTTGGTCTCCGAGGACGCGACCCAGACCGTGAGCGGATCGGGCGGATCAGGCCCCGGGGACCAGCCCGGGACCGGGCCGCTGCTTGCGGGGCAACCTCTCGATCTGGCCCGGGGCCGCGGCGTCGCGCGCTTCTCCCTGACTCTCGGAGCCTTGTCCGATGCCGACGGAACCGAAGGCGGCACGCTCGAAGGAGACATCCGCAGCTTCATCGCCGAGGGCGAGCGGGGCGATCAGTCGGCGGACGCCGGCGTGCGACGCGAATCCGTCCCTCCCGAATACGAGACCGTGATCAAACGGGTCTTCGAAAGGAACTCATGACCGCAAACGCCGGCGCTTCCGCAGAGCTTCCCACCCCAACCGAGTTCGGCTCCGTCTTCGAGAGCATCGAACGCGAGATCGGCAAGGTCGTCGTCGGCCACGACGAAGCCATCCGGAGGATCCTGGTCGCCTTCTTTGGGGGCGGGCACGTCCTGATCGAGGGCGTTCCCGGAATCGGAAAGACGTTGATCGTCCGGTCGCTCGGTGAAGCTCTCGGGCTGAGTTTCTCGCGCGTCCAGTTCACGATCGACCTGATGCCCGCCGACGTCACCGGCACCCGCATCCTCGAGGAAACGCCCGGTGGGGGTCGCACGATGAACTTCGTGCCCGGTCCCCTCTTCGCCCACGTCATGCTGGCCGACGAGATCAACCGGGCGACACCGAAGACGCAATCCGCGCTCCTCGAAGCCATGGCCGAACTCCAGGTCACGGTCGCCGGCACGACCCACCGGCTGCCATCGCCCTTTTTCGTACTCGCGACGCTCAACCCGATCGAAATGGAAGGCACCTACCCTCTCCCCGAGGCGCAGCTCGATCGCTTTCTGTTCAAGGTCCCTCTGTCCTACCCCGGTGTCGAGGAAATCCGCGCCATCGTGCGCGAGACGACCAGCGCCGAAATGCCGACGATCGAGCCGGTCTTCGGCGAGGATGCGGCAACCCAGGTCAACCAATTGCGGCGCCGCGTACGCGAGGTGCTCGTCGCACCCGAAGTCGAGGAGTACGTGGCCCGGCTGGTTCGCGAGACGATTCCCGACGTGTCCGCAAACGAGCGTGTGAAGCGCTACGTCAGCTTCGGCTCGTCGCCGCGCGGCGCGCAATCCCTGGTGCTCGGAGCGAAGGTGATGGCGCTGCTCGCCGGACGGGTCAACGTCGCCTTTGCCGACGTCGAGGCCGTCGCGCCCGTCGCGCTCTCGCATCGGATGGTGCTGAACTTTGCTGCCGAGACCGAGGGCATCGCGCCCCGCTCCATCATCGAGGACCTGATCGAGGTCGGGCGCAAATGGCAGACCTGAGCACGGCTCGGGCGGCCTCCGCAGAGCGTCTCGTCGACCGGGTTCTCGCGCCCGCCACCATGGGTGCACTCGCACGCGTACGCCTTCGCGTGGCCCACGCCAGCGGCGAGCGCCCCGGCCATACCCGCGTTCGCAACCGCAGCGACGCCACCGGCAGCGAGCTCGATCGCCACGTCCCCTACAGCCCCGGGGATGATCTGCGCCGGGTCGATTGGGCGACGTATGCGCGCCTGGGCGAGTTGCTCACCCGTCGCTTCGTCGCCGAACGGGAGGTGCCGGTCTGGGTCCTGGTCGACACCAGCCCCTCGATGGGCCCCGCGGGTCCCTCGGAAAAGATCGACATGGCCGCGGCGGTCGCCGGCGTGCTCGGCGTCGTTTCTCTCTCCGGGGGCGATCGACTCTACGTCGGCGCGCTCCCGGGACGAGGCGGCTCCATCGGAACCCTCGGACCGCTGCGCGGCCGTCACGGCCTCAACAGCCTGCGCGCCTTTCTCGAAACCCTCACCCCAAACGAGAGAGAGATCCCCTTCGCCCCGGCACTCGAACGCGCGCTCCAGCACATCCGTCACGGCCTCGTCGTTTTGATCTCCGATTTTCTGATCCCTCCCGAGGAGATCGCACCGGCCCTCGACGTCATCCGCTCGCGCAAGTGTGAGGGTAAACTCGTTCAGGTCCTCTCGCGCGAGGACCTCGACCCGTCGTGGTTGCGCGGGCGAGACACCCTGGTGGATCGCGAAACCGGGGAGGAGTACCACATCGAGCCCTCGACACGGACGTGGGAGCAGTACGAGGCCGCGCTCCAGGCCCACATCGAGGATCTCCGCCGGACCGCCATCGAGCGCGGCATGTCGACCGTGCTCACCGTGAGCGACATCGGCCTCGAACAATTTCTGCGCGACGAACTGCCGCGCCTCGGCCTCTCGCTGGTGAGGTGAGCGTGGGTCTCGCGAATCCCGCCTGGCTTCTGGGCATCGGACTTCTCGCCCCGCTGGCGTGGCTCTACCTGCGCGTCCAGCCTCGGCCCCCGGCCACCGTGTCGAGCCTCCGGCTCTGGCGACTGGTTCCCTCTCCACCGACACCACCGCGTCGCCGCCCTCGCCTGCCGCCCGTCTTCTTTGCGCAGGCCGCGCTCATCGTTGCCAGTTCGGTGGCGCTGGCCGGCCCCTACCACGAGGAGGCTCGGCCACCGGGACCGCCGCGAGATGCCGTCCTGGTGGTCGACATCTCGGCGAGCATGCAAAGCCGCCAGGACGGGGCCACGCGGTTCGAGGCCGCCCGGACGGCGGCCCACGAGCGTGTCGACGAGTTGGGCGCGCAAGGGCGCCGGTTCGCCCTGGTTCGGGCCGCACCGCAACCCGAGGTGGTCGAGACCGGCCTCGACGCCGAAGAGGCCCACCGGGCCCTGTCCGAGCTTTCGCCTTCGGACACGACCGCCAATCTCACGGCGGCCGTCGAACTCGCGGCGTCCCTGGCGGGACCCGGCGGCTCGATCGACGTCTTCTCCGACACCACCGCCGAGGCCATCGTGATGAGTCGCGATGCACGCCGGGCAACGACCGTGCACGCTTTTGGGCGCGGGGGCGAAAACGTCGCGATCACCGACCTGCGCGTGCAGGCGCGTTCCTTCGCCGGGGAAACCGGTGCCCGGATTCTCGCAACGGTGCGCAATTTTTCGGATCGTCCGCGCGACGTCACCTTCCAGATCGTTCCCCTCGACGCCGCTGCCGCGCCTTCGGCACGCGATGACGCCGCGGCAAACCCGCCGGCAACCGAAAGCGACACGCCCGCGCCGGCCGAAGACGGCGCAACCTCCGCGGACGTGGAGTCGACGTCCCTGGTCCGCCCCCTGCAACTCGACGCCCGCGCGGCAGAGACACTCGCGATCGAAGGCGTCGACTGGGCAGGCACCTTCGAAGCGCGGCTCACCCCCGGCGACGATCTCGCCCTCGACGACGTGATCTGGGGGTACGTGCCAGGAGCCCGCGCGATCGACGTTCTCCTGGTCACCGACGACGCGGCCCTCCGTGACCGCTTCGCCTGGCTCGCCGAGCGCGCGGGCTCCTTCCGCGTCCGCCCGGTCGCTCCACGCGATTACACCGCCGGCGAGGCAGCCGACATCACGATCTTCGATCGCTTCGTCCCCAAGCTACCGCCGTCGTCCAACGTGGCCTACCTCGCACCGACGACGGGGAACGCCGACGTGACCGTCGTGCGACTCTCGGAGGCGCCCCGGATCGCCGAGCGCCGCGCCCATCCGCTGCTGCGCGGAATCGCCCGCGCCTCGACACTTCTCGACGGGAGCCCAAGCGCCCTCGCCCCGGGCGGTCTGCGCCCGGTCCTCGACGGCCGCAGCGAAGGCAGAGCCGTCGAGCTCCTGCAGAGCGGCACCGTCGGAGGACGACAGATCGTTGCCGCGGCGTTCCGGATCGACTCCGAATCGCTTGCACGCGCCGACGACCTCCCGACCCTGCTCTTCACCCTGAACCTCCTCTCCCAACTTTCTCCCCCGTCGAGGGACGCGCCGGAATTTCGCACCACCGGCGAACGACTGCGTGCGGGGTCGCGTTGGACGACGCCGATCGAGACCCTTCAGGGCCCCGACGTCGAGCGAAACCTGGCGCCGGGCGCCGACCTGACGCTGGAGCGCGCCGGGCGCTACCTGGCGAGGAGCCGGGACGTGGACCGACGGCTCTTCGTGAACTTCATCGACCCCGCCGAGTCGGACATCCACCGCGCGGAGGAGGGCGGGGCGACGGCAGACGGCACGAGCGCGGAGGCCGCCGAGGGGGAAACGACGGCGGACGGGTCGACCTTCGACGAGGTTCCCTATCTTCCCGAGATGCTCGCTCTCCTCCTCTTCCTCCTCCTGGTCGAATGGCTCGTCGTCGCCCTGACCCCTGCGGTCGAGCGTCGCACACCGGCCCGCGGAGCAACACGGTGATGCTCGAACCCTGGTGGCGTATCGGTGACCGCGCACTTGCGTTCACCAACCCCGGCGTCCTGCCGCTCGCCATCGCCGCCGGGCTGCTCTTCGTGCTGGCCGCCCTGACCCACCAGCGACGCCGGTCCGCGTTCCTGGCTGGCCTGCTGGCCGAGACCGGCGCGACGCGCCTCTGGATCGCGACACTTCTTCGCGCCGTCGCCTACCTCGCCGTGGTCACGGCCCTGGCCGGAGCCACCCTCGTCGAGACGCAGCGCGAAGACCGCCTCGACGTCGTGGCCCTGGTCGATGGCTCGGAGAGCATCGCGCCCTCGGAGCAGGCCTGGATGGAATCCTGGATCGACGCCCTCGCCGCCGAGCTCCGGCCCGACGACGCCCTGGCCATCCTGCGCTTCGGAAGCGCCCCCGTCCTACAGGTCGCTCCCGGGCCACCGTCTCGTGCGCCCCGTCCCCAGGTCGACGTGGAGGGCGAGGGAACCAATCTCATGGCGGCGCTGGAATCGGGCGCAAGCTTCGCGACCCGCGGGGGTGCCGGTGGTGTCGTCGTGCTTCTGAGCGACGGGAACCAGACCCGGGGCGATGCCTCCGCGGCAGCCGAAAGTGCGCGCCGGCATGGTGTCCGGGTCCACCCCGTCGTGCCGCCACGGTCGCGCGCCCCGCTCGGCATCGAGCACGTGTCCACCGCGCCGATCGCACGCTCCGGTCAGGAGATCGACGTTCAGGTCGCGATCGCGAACCGATCGGCCCAGGCCCACGAAGCAGACCTCGTCGTGCGCCACTACGACAAGGAGTTGGGTCGCGTCCCGCTGCGGATCGGCCCGGGTCGCTCGGTGGTCGATGCGGTCGTGCGCGCCGGTCCACCGGGGCATTACGGCATTTCCATCGACCTCGAGGGTGCACCCGACGCAACCTCGCGCCGCAGCGCACGCAACGCATCCCTGACCGTGCTCGGGCCGCCGCGACTGCTGGTCGTCTCCGCGAACGCCGGCCTCGCCTCGCTGCTCGAGGAGGCGGGCTTTCTGGTCGAGCGCCGCCCGGACCTGCGCGGGATCGAGGCGGCCGACCTGGCCCCGTTCCACGCCGTCGTCCTCGGGGCCCTTTCCGCCGCCGATCTGCCTCCCCCCTCCCAGGAGGTGCTCGAGCACTACGTCCGCGACCTCGGGGGCGGTCTGGTTCTCGCGGCGGCAAGCGGGCTCGTCGCCGACGAGAGTCTGGAGGATTCCCCTCTGGCCCGCCTGCTGCCGGTAGGGATCGAGAAGCAGAAGCCGCGTCAACGCGTGCGACGCCCCCTGGCTCTCTTCCTCGTGATCGACCGGTCCTCCAGCATGACCTACGGACTTCGCCTCCACGAACTTGGACCGACGCGGATCGCCTACGCCCGCAGCGCCGCCCTCGAGCTGCTCGCTCAGCTCGAAGACCGCGATTACGTGGGCGCGGCCGCCTTCGACACGGAGACCTCCCTGCTGGCGCCGCTCGAGCCGCTTTCGAAGAACCGCGACCAACTGACTTCGGTGATCGAGCGCCTCGTGCCGTCGGGAGGAACCGATTTCAAAGAAGCTCTCGAGATCGGGACGCGACAACTTCTGGCCGGCAACATCCAGAGCAAGCACGTCATCCTCCTGACCGATGGGGCGAGCATCCGCCCCCGCGCCGAGCACGATACCCTGATCGAGGGCCTCGCCAGGTCCGACGTCACGGTGACCTCGATCCGGATCGGTGACGACAAGGACAGCTTCGAACTCATCAAGACGATCGCCGAGGCCACCGGGGGCAGCTTCCACCACGTGAAGGACTCGACCTCGCTGCCGGACCTGATGATCAGCGAAGCCCGCCGGACGGCCGGACGCGAGGAAGAAGGCCCCCGCGACGTCGCCTTCCGGCCCCGCGTCCGCACCGACGACGTCGAGGCGCTGGGCGGCCTCGAGACGGAGGACATGCCCCTGCTGCGGGCCTTTGCACAGGTGCCCCTCAAGGAGGGCGCCGAGGAATGGATCGGCGCCGATCACCGGGACACCCCCGCACCCATTCTCGCGGCGTGGCAGAACGGCCTCGGCCGGGTTGCCGTGTTCACCGCCAACCCGACCCGGGAGTGGCAGAGCTGGCAGGACGTGCGGCGCTTCTGGTCCCAACTCGTCCGCTGGAGTGCCCGCCCGGAGAGCGCCGACGAGATCCGGCTCGTCTTGCAGACCGATCACACCGACCCCTCCCTGCTCGTCGAGACCTTCGATCGGGAGCCGGGCGCCTCCCTGGTCGTGCGTTTCTTCGGACGCGACGGCACCACCCGCGAGATCCGGCCCACGCCCCTGCGCGATCGCCAGTACGAGGTGGCCCTCCCACCGCTGGAGACCATCGAGCCGCGGGTCGAGATCGCCCTGGAGAGAGACGGCCGTATCGTCTTCACCCGTGACGAATGGCTGCCGCAGGCCTCCGCCGAAGGCCGATCGGCCCGCGAAGACCCCGAGGCGGATCCCGACCTCGATCTGCTCGAGCAGATCGCCGAGATCACCGGGGGCTCCGTCGACGCACCCCTCGAGCAGATCCTCACGCGCGCGCCCGCCGAGCGGCAGACGACTCTGCCGCTTGGCCACTGGCTCGCTCTGGCCGCCTTCGGACTGGTCCTGGTCGACATCGGGGTGCGCCAGAGCCGCTGGCTCTGAGTCCGGCCCGGTGGGACCGTTCTGCTTTGCATTGGTGGGCCGGGTCGCTATATCAGCGGGCGCGGGCTGTCGAAGGCCCGGCCGTACTACGATCAGGAGGAATCATGGCCTACATCATCACGAGGCTCTGCCGGGACTGTGTCGACACGGGATGCGTGGCCGTCTGCCCGGTCGACTGCATCTACGAGTACACCGGTTCGGACAAGGAAACCTTTCCCAACCAGCTGTATATCCACCCCGACGAGTGCATCGATTGCGGCGCGTGCGAGCCCGAATGCCCCTGGCAGGCCATCTACGAAGAGGTCGCCGTTCCGGACGCCTTCAAGGATGACACGCCGCTCAACTACAAGATGATGGATTCGACGGACGACTTCGCGGTGAAGGGCCACGAAAAGACCGAACACCCGAGCGCGGACCAGATCGAAGAGAACAAGAAGAAGTGGGGGCTCAGCTCCTGATTCCTCCGCGTCGCTCTCCGGAGTGACGCGGCTTCCAGGGGCAGACCCGCGCACGGGTCGCCCCTTCAAAAGCCTCGCGTTGCTTGCGAGTAGATCTTGGGCAATTCGAGCGGCAGAGCATCGATCTCGTCGATCACGAGATAACGGCTCTCTTCGCACATCTCGCGAAGGTAATCGTTGCCTGCCCGGTCGACCGTGATGCAGAACGTGGAAATGCCGCTTCGCTCGGCCTCCCGCAGAGCCATCGCGGTGTCCTTGAGCCCGTAGAGGTTCGAGCGACGATCGTCGCCGTAGTCGAAATCCTGCGGGAAACCGTCCGAGAGCAGGATCAGGTGCTTCGAGCGGACCGCGATCGGCTGGAAGTAGGTGATCGCCTGGCGTAGGGCCGCTCCCATCCGGGTGGATCGTTGCGGCTCGATTCCGCCGATCCGACCGCGCACCGCCATCGTCAGAGATTCCTCGAACGACTTGACCGAGAAGAGCTCGACCTGGTTGCGCCCATGGCCGGAGAAGCCATAGATCGCAAAGAGGTCCCCGATCTCCTCGAGCGCCTGCGACATGATCACCAGGGCTTCCTTCTGGATGTCGATGATCCGACGACGCTTCGGCCGTGGCGGCCGCACCGTCAGGTCGAATTCGTCATCGTCGAGGTGAGGCTCCTGGGCGGGGGGCTCGGTCTCCTCGTCGGTGGAAGCCGACATGTCGAGGAGGAAGAGCGTCGCCACGTCGCGCTCCTCCCGCTTGCGGGCGGTATAGAGCTTGGGCGACGTATCGTGGCGCGCGCGTCGGTCGGCGCGCGCATCGACGACCGCATTGAGATCGAAATCCTCGCCGTCGAGCAGTCCGCGGAGAATGCGGTAGCCCTCCGGCTTCACCCGCTGGAATTGCCGACGAACTTCGGGAAGGAGTTCCCGATTGTCGTGCAGGGCCGTCGTGAAGAACGTCCCGCTGTCCCCTTCGACATCAAGATCGTGCACCCGGCACCAATCGACGCGGTAGTCTTCGATCCGGTGGTCCCACTCGTCGTGGAGATGTACGCCGCGGGCGGTTCGGCCGGGTCGCGATACCGTCCACGCGGGGTCGGGCGACTCCCCGGTCCGCTCGGGCGCGTCTCCGCTCTCGCCCGAACCCGTCAGGCCCGCCACGAAGAGTCCGGTCGGATCGATCGGGCCCTCGGCGCGCAGCACCGTCAGGTCGGGGTTCTGCTCGAGGTAGGCCTTGAGGACCTCGGGGTCGGCCGGGACGCTCGGGGACGTCTCGTCCGAGCGACGTCCCTTCCCCTCATGCGATTCCTGGTCCAACGGCGTGGGCTCGCCGGCGTCCCCGGGTGCCGCGGGCGTATCGTCGTCCTCGAGATCGAGCAGGTAGGAGAGGGTTGGATCCTCCATGAGCAGATCTTCGAGCGCATGCGAAGGCGCCAGATCCCCCTCGGCCCGCAGTCGCGCGAATAGCGCAGTGCAATGGGCGCTGTCGTACACCGTCGCGGCATCTTCGCGAGCGGCGCGCGCCAGAGCGCGCACCGCGTCCGCCCGCGGGCCCGTGCGCGCGACCCGCTCCACCTCTCCCCCGAGAGCGAGAAAGAGGATCGCGGACGAGGAGCCCGCCTGCTCGCTGATCTCGTCACGGGGAAAGATGCGCCGCCGGAGTTCCACCAGGTCGCCGGCCAGTCCGGGATAGAGGCGGGCCAGCCGGGGCATCGCGCGCAACGCTTCGAAGTGCAGGAAGAGGCCGGCGGCCGCATCCGGAGACTCGAAGTGGCGGAAGAATTGGTCGAGGCCGCCTTCTTCGTCGGAGTCGAAATGCCGACCCACGTCGAAGCGATGAATTCCTCCGTCACGCCAGAGAAGGGCAAGGGTCGCCTGCAGCTTGAGCAGCGTGAAGTTCTCCTCCCAGATCGGAAAGATGTTCACCCGGCTGCTCACGGGAAGGGTTGCGCCATCGGTGGATACGGGCGCGAAGAGGCCGCGGGCCTCGACCCCGACCAGGGGCAGGCGCGCTCGAAGATGCTCCTCAGCAAGTACGAGCGCAAGGAGACCTCCAAGCGCGGCCTCGGGTGAAGCTGAAGGCGG
>JAPOLW010000106.1 GCA_029976905.1 bacterium
ACTACGAGGAACAAAACGCTCAGGCCGATGCGGCCTGACTCAGAGAAAAACGGCTCCGGAGAACCCGGGGCGATTCAATCCCTTCCCCTGGAAGACCTTGGTCGCATTCGAGATTGCGAGGGCGGCGAAGAGGATCGCCATCACCGTCAAGAATACCGGGCGGCGCCCGCCTCCATCCGTGTTGGCGCGCTCCGTCATTTTCTCTCCCTCTGCATGGTGCCAACTCTCTCCCGCATGCGCTTTCTTCGTATCGTCGCGCCTTTCGGCACCGTTTCGGCGTTTTCAGGAGCGGGGCCCGGGCCGCTGCGACTGCGGCTCATCGGGGCGAGCAACTCAGCCCCGTGCCCAGTCCCAGTTGATCTCGATACCGTATGTGCGCGGGTTCCCGTAGGTGTTTCCGGCGTAGCCCTGGTTCGAGCCGAAATCGATTCCGAACTCCCGGTAGCCGGTGTTGGTGAGGTTCTCGCCCCACAGCGCCACGCTTGCCCGGCCGAGATCGGCCGGCACCTCGATGTCGAGCAGGGCGAGGCGTGCCGCGAGCAGTGAGTATCCGCCCTGCCGATTGAACTCGTTGTCGATCGTCGCGAACCACACATGGTCCTGCCAGTAGTAGTCGACTCGCGCATACGGCACGCCAAACGGTGTTTCGGGGAACGTGTACGCAGCGCCGAAGGAGAAGGTGTTCGGCGGGGCGATTACGAAGCGCGCGACGTCGGAGAGGTTTTGCTCACCCTCGCCACACCCGGAGCCGTCCGTGGCGCCGGGCACTGGGCGACAGAACTTCTTGTAGGACGGATCGAGGTAGGCGTAGGAGAACCGGAGGTCGAGACCGTCGACCGGTACCACCACCGCCTCGACCTCGGAGCCCCACACCTCGGCGCTGGCCGCGTTCTCGACGGTGGTCACGGCTGCGCCTTGCGTCGCTTGGAAGATCGTTACCTGGAGGTCGTCATAGTCGGCGAAGAATCCGTCGGCGTTGAGCTGAATTCGGTTGTCCCACCACTGCGACTTGAAGCCGATCTCGTACGAGGTGGCGGTCTCGGGATCGAAGGGGCGATCGAATGTCTCGCGGGTCACGGCACGTCCGTTGAAGCCGCCCGCCTTGAAGCCGCGGGAGATCGAGCCGTACCCCATCATCTCGTCCATGATCTGGTACGCAATGCGACCCATGGGCGAGAACGCGCTGTAGTTTCCGGTTTTCTGGGCTGTGAAGTTCTCGGTGCCGCCACAATCGGCCGTGAGGCACATGAAGTAACGCGTCGCTTTGCGTTCCTCGTAGGTCCAGCGTAGGCCGACCGTTGCAGAGAGTCGGTCTTCGAGGACGGGCGGCGTGTAGGTGACCTGGCCGTAGGGTGCGACGCTATAGTCGTCGAAGTCGACCCGCTGTTCGTTTTTCGAAAGAGCCCCGGTTCCGGGGACCGGCTCGAGGAAGGCCTGAGCGTTTTCCGCGTGGCCCCTCTGTTGGAAGAAGTAGAAGCCGACGACGTAGTCGAGTCGGTCCTCGAGCGTCGAGCCGACCATCTGGAGTTCTTCGCTGATTTGGGTCTGGCGGATGCTCAACGCGAACTGATTGAGACTCAATGGGGTGCCATCGAGATCGGTCTGGTCATTGTTTTTGACGACTCGGTATCCGGTGATCGACGCCAGCGTAAAGTTGCCGAGCCCCGGCACGTCCTCGAAGTCCTTCGAGATGGTGAAACCCTGGCCGAGGATGTCGACATCACTCTTCCACTCGTCGCCGGCCTCGAGATCGCTGAAGAGGTTGTTACCGATGCCACTCGCTCGCTTTGTGCGTATGAAGGAGTCGAGCCCCTGCGGGCCGAAAATGTTGTCGACGAGTCCGCCGGGCTCGACGTACGTCAACTGGAACTGGCTGGGCAGCTCTCGGATCCGGTGGCGGTCGAGCACGTAGTCGAAGGTGACTCCGCCCGGCAACTCCCACAGGATTCGCGGCATCACGACGAGCCGATTGAGATCCGAGAACCCCGTGCTTCCCTGTGTCGCCGGGTCGGGGTTCAGATTCGTGTACCAGGTGTTCCGGTTGATGTAGCCGATGTCGAGTTTCGCGGCGAGGCGCCCCAGACTATCGTCATCCCAGAGCGCTTCGTCGCCGAGGATCGGCACGTCGAACGATTGGCCCACCTGCACGTACCCGCGGTTACCGGCGCGCACTTGCGTACGGATCGCGAGGTCACCGGTCGGCTTCTTGGTGAGAAGGTTGATCGCGCCGCCCATCGTGTTGCGGCCGTAGAGCGTGCCCTGCGGACCGCGCAGCACCTCGACGCGCTCCAGGTCCATGACGTCGAACAGGGCACCGACCGACTTCGAGATGTAGACGCCGTTCAAGTAGACGCCGACCGACGGCTCGAGTGTGATGATCGGGTCCGTCGTGATCGCACCACGCATCGAGATCGTCACGCCGGTGTTGCCGCCGGCGTTCGTGTGCATGTTCAGGTTTGGCGTGAACTCGGCGAGCTGGCGAATGTCGGTGATGTTGCGGTCCTCCAGCATCTGGGTGTCGAACGCCGTGATCGAGATCGGCGCGTCCTGGATGTTCTCCGCCCGCTTCTCGGCCGTGACCGTGAGTTCCTCGACCGCATTCATCTGGCGCCGCGGCTCGGGAGCTTCGGTGTCGGTCGCCGCTTCATCCGTCTCTGCGACCTGCGCCTGCGTCGTTGCTACCGAAAGCAGCGCCATCGTCGAGCCGACGAGCGCTGCGGCCAAAATCCTCGCTCTCATCCTCCACCTCCCCGCGGCTGGAATGGCGTAATATACTACGATTTGGTGCGCAGGCGAAAGTGAAACGGCGGACGGCATGGGCCCGGCGTACGGATGGCCCATGCCCGGCGAAGGCCGGGTTCGACGCGCTGCGGGATCGTACGCTTTGTTTCTTGCGGCTTTTGTGTCTGGCTCCCCGCGTGCGAGGATTCACGAGACGCAAGTTCGTGCAAATTTCGTGTGCAGCGTCCAGTCTTCCGTTGATCGCAGCCTGCGGGGAGGGTTCGTCTCCTGCCTCCTCAACTGCGGCGGCGATGACCACTCGTCTTCGCGAGGAGGGCTTTCGCGAGACGAACCCGCAGTCTCGACGCACCGACTACGAGTTCAACGGCGGGCTTCGATACGACGAGTATCCAATGAACGTCGCCGGACCGAGGACTTTCGTCGTTCAGGAATGTGAGAGAGTCGAAGACGCGGAATCGACAGAGCTGCTCGTTTTGCCGCGCTTCAGCTTGCTCGCCTGGCATACGTCGGAGCCGTTGAGCGCCGAAATATCGCTACGCTTGCTGCTCGAACTCCTCATCGAAACCCTCGGCCTCGAGCCAGCGTACATGGCCGCGGTGACTGCGACGGACTACACCGAAGTCCTCGGGGAGCTCGAGCGCTGGGGCATCGGTCCAGAGCAGATCTTCGTGCGTGATGCGGGCGTTGCCCGTGAAGCCGGCGACGGGTCTGGATACTTCGGCCCTCCGGGATATTCCGGGCCGGGCTTCCCCACGGTCTCCCTTCATTACTCTCGCAGTATGCACACCGCCGGGCGAATCCGGTCCTACCCCCTTCCTGGCGATCTCGTGGAGCTGGGCGAGAGCGACGTATACGGAGGCGGTTGCGGCCTCGAGCGGGTCGCCTGGGCCTCCGGGGGGAGCTGAACCCTTTCGCCGCGCTCGGCGTCGTGGACCGATCTGGGCCTGCGACCCCTGGCGAGATCCTACCTGCGACGAGGGCGGCCACCCGCCCGGTGGATGCGGGGCGGGCCGTTGCGCCCGAGGGAATCTTGCTCCGGGCTTCGTGAGGGCGCACAGCGCCTTCTGCACGCCGTCTCGTATCCTCCCGGAAGCCGACCCGGGCCCGATGAAGTGAGCCGTCGGTCGATGCAAGAGCCCCATCGACGTTCGGTTGATACCCGTACTGCTCGTAGCCGTACGCCGCTCCGGTATCGCGCGGCATGTGGTTGTCGATCCACCGACCGAGTTCCTGAACCCAACCAGTTCCAGTAGGATTGGATCCGTCGCAAAGCCAGGGGGCCCCGGCGTGCACTAGGCTGAAACGAGGATAGCCCCAGACACGGGCTGCGAAGCTCGGTGCGTACTTCGGAGGTGATTGTTTCGGCCGTCGGTCCGGCTCACCCCGGCTCATCCCGAGCCGGCCTGAAAGACCGGACTCCCGAGCGCGCCGAGCTTCGTATCGGCATGGTTCCGGTTTTGAGCTTTCCGTAGGGATCTTCTTCCCGGTGTCGCTGAGGGCCGCCAGCGCGGTGGGGGCGGTCGACTGCCGGGCTCGGTTCTGGGCCCACACGCTTCCCGGCGGGGCTTCCTCCGGGTCTCGCTTTCCCTTGTATTCACGCTCTCGAAAGGCCAGATGCTCGGGTGAAGGTAGGAAATTCAAAGCACGTTTTTGCCCCGAATCTCAGCTAGCCTCGAGTCGCCACCGGGGACTGCGCCGGTGGCGGAGTGCAATCTGTCCTCGCAGGAGCGTATCAAGTTCTGGATCCCCGAGGTGCACCACCTCGCCTTCCGGGCTCAGACGCCAATCGCGGGCCTCCCAGGCTCCGGTCAAGACCAGAGCCAGGTCCGCATCCCTTTCGGAGGCAACCCGCCTCCACTGCTTTGCAGGATCCATGCACTGCCCGAGAGGCTTCTTCCATTCGCCAAAGTGGTTTCGATACTCACCGCGATCGAACAATCCGCACCCCATGAGTGCTCGCCCTCCCCGGGGCAACATCTTCCCGGTCGTCTCCGAAACGGCGACGAGGCCAGGCAAGAGCGTGAGGGCCGAGGAATCTCCAAAGACATTCCAGATCGGTATCTTTCCACCGGCTCTGGCTTCAGTTTCGAATCCAGTCCACTCCGCCCACCGGGCCCGCAGCAGATTCCACCGAAGCCCCGGTCCGATTGGGCTGGTCACCAGCGCCATCACGACGACGGCAATCATTGCGAAGCCCAGGGCCTGTGCGAAGCGGGGCGGAGCGAGCGAGCCCCCGCGGCGGATCGGCTCCTCGACCCATCGCCAGGAAAGGTCCGCCAGAGCCAGCGTCAGGCCGACTCGAGCGACGAAGAGAGGCACGGGCCCCAGCCCCGTATTCGCCTCGTCGAGGACGAGGAAGATCGGCCAGTGGACGAGGTACGCTCCATAGGAGATCCGCCCCACCCAGCGAAGAGGCCCCGGGGAGAGCAGCGTTGCCAGCCGCCCCGGGCGACCGGCGGCGACTACGACCACTCCCGACAGGAGCGCGTACCCGACGAGACCACCCCGGTAGAGGATTGGAGCATCGATACCGACGAACACCCAACTCGCCATCGACAGGAGAAAGGCCGGCAACCCGAGAAAGGCGATGCGACGCGCCCAGCCCCGACCTCCCGAGACGGCAAGAGCAAAGAGACCTCCGAGCAGGATCTCGACCGCACGCGTATCGCTGCCGTAGTAGAGACGAAAACGCCCCTGGTTTGCGATGCCGGGCAGGAAGGCCACCCCGACCGAGAGAAGCACCAATGCGACGAGCACGGCGGCGAGCCCCCTGCGCCCTCCCAACCGACGCAACGCCACCCCCGCCACCAGAGGGTAGAGAAGGTAGAATTGCGCCTCGATCGCGAGCGACCAGAAGTGCTGGAGAGGCGAGGGGTCGGTGAAAATGAGTTCGTAGGCGTAGCCCGCCTCGACGAACCGCCAATTCACGAGATACAGCAACGCGGCAATCGCATCGCCGGCCAGTCGTTCCCGTTGAGAAGCTGGAAGCCACCACGGCGCTGAGAAGACGACCGCCGCCACCGTGACGATCGCCGCCGGTGCCAGACGCCGCATACGACGCTGCCAGAATCGCGCGAGCGAAACCGTTCCCGTTCGCTCGAATTCCACCAGCGCCTGGGCCGTGAGGAGAAAGCCCGAGAGGGTGAAGAAGGTCGAGACGCCGAGGAACCCTCCCGACATCCAGGAAAACCCGGAATGGAAAAGAAAGACTCCCAGGAGGCAGATCGCACGCAACCCATCGAGACCGGGGCGATACCCCAGGTTCGACGAGGCAGTAGAAGTCGAGTCCGCCACCTCGGCAGAGTACCACGACCGGAGAGGAAGGGCCGACTTCCCCGCCCATTTCCCTCGTCACGAGGTGGGGTACACCACCGAACCTGGATCGAGTCCGAGTCGATCGACCGTGGCCTCGATCTCCAGACTGATTCGTTCACGTGCCTCTGCCGACAGATCAGCAGAGACAGCGGCATCGAGCACCTGGCTACTGATGAAGTAGGGACTGACCCCCCGCCCCCCTGCATCCACGTAGAAGTTGTTCGCCACCACTTCACATTGCACTTCATCCCTGGAACTGCGCGAAAACTGGATCACACCAATGCTGCTGGCAAAGCGAGATCCGGAATCGGTCCGCACACCGACCACCGAGTAGGTGACTGGAATGCGGCGCTTTGCGGTGACGCAATTCCTGATGGCGCCGAGGATTCCAGCGGTATCGTAGAAGAAGTACCACTCTCCCAGAACGGAGTAGGCGTCACCTGCCTCGAAGGAGGTCCGGGACGCCGAAAAGCTCGCGCCCCGATTCCCATCTCCACCGGCCCGGACGCCTCGAGCACTGCGAACCCGCCAGAGATTCCCGGGGGCTACGATATCCGCGCCTGGCGCCTCGGCCCCCGCGGCCGTATCGCCGCAAGCCTGCAAACCGACCGAGCCTCCAACCAGCGCCAGCGTCCGCAAGAAATCCTTCCGCGTCAGTGAATCATCCATCTGATGGACCTCCTCTCACCGCGGTCCACCCCGGGCCTCGATCATCCGATCGGAAAGTCTCAGGGCCGCCCACGCTTTTGCACTTGCACTCCCGTGGCAACCTTCGAGCCCACCGGCGCCTTCCGGACCTTCGCCATGCGCCGACGCGTCCTAGATGGCGCGTCATCCAACTGCCCCGTTCCGCACGGGCACCAGGCACGCAGAGACCGCTCCACGCAGGGGAAAACCAGACGGGGCTCGCTTCATGCTCATGGACGCAAAGGCTCGCCGAGGGCGACTCAACCGGCTGCGGCACGAACGGTAGTCCACTCTGGCCCAATCGGTCAATCCCAAGCCAGAAGCGACGGCCGCCTGCGGCCCCAGGTCTCCCGGTCGATCTCGAACCGAAGCTGGTCCCAGCAGTTCAAGGGGGGACTGACCGGCACCCGCTCCACGAATCGAAACCCGAGCCGGTCGAGCACCCGAACGGAATCGGAGTTCGGAGCGTCGAGACTCGCTTCGACCTCTTCGAGACCCGTATCGAAGGCACGATCGATCACCGCAGCCGCCATCTCCGTGGCCAAACCCCTTCTCCACTGGCCCGGATCGAGGGCGTAGAGAAGTTCCAGGGGCGCATCGGGAAATGCGCGAAATCCAACCAGGCCAACGAGGGGCGTGGCCAGCGGGCGACGAGCCACCCAGAGCCCGAGACCCGTCGAAGGTGCGAACGCCCAGCGCGCGCCCGTCTGCGAGATCCTGCTGGACGATCCGTCCCAACTCCGGACTCTGCGCGTCGCTGCGTGCCTTCTCGACGTCCACGCCGGCGCTGGGCAGGAACTTCCAGACGTCCTGTGGGCGAGGATCGTGATGGCTCGCCCACAGGGGTTGGGTGTCGTACAGGACCTGCAGGGACTCCCAGTAGCGGCCCTGTAATCGTGCTGCTTCGAGAGCCCTGACCACGTCCTCGGAACCGGTGTGGAAGGGCGCGTAGCGCAGGACGAGGCGAACTCGATCCGGGTACTCGGCGAGGATCGTCTTCACGTAGGGGTCGAAGACCCGGCACGTTTCGCACGCGGGGTCGAAGAACTCGGTGATCACGACCTTCGCATCCGTGGGTCCCTTCGTGATGGAGTAGGGTCTCTCCAGGGGCGAGTCCGCGCCCGTCGCCAGTTGTTCGATGCGGTCGGCTTCGAGTCCGGTGTACAGCCAGGAAGCGATCCCGAATGCGAGGATGAGCCCGGCTGCGGTGATCAGGACGATGGAAGATCTCTTCACGAGGACTGTCTCCTCTTCAGTTGCCAGAGCAAGCCGGTCACCGTGCCGAAGACGATCAGGGAGAGCATGGGGATCGACACGAAGCCCAGGACCTGGAGTTGCGCCTCCGAGCACGAGACCCCCTCGCGGCATGGCGCCGCGCTTTCAGGGATGATTCCGAACTGTAGGAGCAGGTGGTAGAGCGCGATCGCCGTGCCGATCGCGGCCAGAGGGAGCGCGTATCGCACGACTCCCGGGTCGAGCGGCAGGAGCGCCTGGAGCAGGATGATGGCGAGCGGGAACATGAAGATCCGTTGCGCCCAGCAGAGCGAGCACGGTGGCAACTCCATCACCTCCGAGAAGAAGAGGCTACCGAGGGTCGCGGTGGCAACCAGCAGCCAACTGGCGAATAGAATGACCCAGTCGGCGTCGGCGGAGCTTTGAGAATCGGTCTTGTGCATGGGAAGCAGAGGTTTCCCTCGATACCGTAGAGGAGAAGAGTCGGAGTTTCGACTCTTGCCGCCAGCGAGACAGAGCCCGGGGGCTCCGAACCTCGGAGGAGGGGATGGCCCCGGCCCCCCGGCGGTTGCTCGGCGGAGACGGGTTCGTTCCTCGCGCGGCCAGGAGTCCGCCGATTGGACCTTCTCCTCTTGTTTGTATAACCGGCTAAGCTTCTAGGGTTTCAACAGGAGCAGTCGCTCCGCAAAATTGTCGACAAGCACGGAGGAGCAGATCATGAAGCATTTCGATTTTCTGGGGGTCTTTCTTGGAATCATGGTGGCGATCGGCGTCGTATCCTGCGGCGACGCGCCGACCTCACAGGCGGATGATGTCGAAGCCCGGCTCGCCTTCGGACTCCGGGTGGCGGGGACCTATGTGGGCGTTGGGCAGGCTGGCAATGACCCCGAGCGTAGCTTTGCCGACGTCCTCACCTTCACCATCGGCGGTACGTACACGGGGACGAGCGAGGACGGTGATCTCAGCAACGGCTTCAACTCGCCCGAGCATGGAGCCTGGGAGCGAGTCGGAGAGCGCGAGATCGCCATTGCGAGCATCGTCTTGCACTATGACACCGAGGGCGCCGAGGAGTACGTGTACCGGATCAATGGCACGGGTACCTTCGACGCCGACTTCAACCAGCTGAGTGCAGCGTTCGTGAACGAAGTCTTCACGCTCGATCAGGACCCCCTGCGCGACGAACCCATCGCCGTACAGGAGGGTTCGGTGGAACTGGAGCGACTGCGCCCCTAGGCCGACGGGGTCTGGTGATCGGGTCGACCGGGCTTTCGCCTCTCCGAAGAGGCGACCTGAAGTCCCGTGCCCCGGTTTGCGGGGGGGGCACGCAGTAGGGCGTCGTGCGGACGCCCTACTGCGTGGACGGGACGACCGTATGACCGCTTGATACGACCAGGTTTGTGGCTGGAGTGGGTGTTTCGTGACTTTCGGCGTCTTTTTCTGCGTCGCCTTCGCCGCCTGCTGGTCGTTCATGCTGAGCGCTCGCGACGGAGTGTTGGTCCAGATGGCGTCGATCAACGGCGTCCTGCAGTTGTCGCTCTTTCTGGCGGTCGCCGTGGTGCCGTTTCTCCGAACGCGGCGGGGTTCCTGGGTCGACATTGCATGGCCCTTCGGTGTCGCCGTGATCGGCGTCGTGATTCTCCTGCTCGGTGACGCTTATGCGCCGCGACGCGGAGTCGTTGCTGCCGCCTACCTCTTTATCGGCCTGCGCATGGGAGTCGGTGCGGTAGCGATGGGCCGCGCAACGGGTGTGATCTTCCGCACCGAATTCCCGCGCTACCGGTATCGTCGATTGATGCTCGAGCAGTCGGGTAGTCGGCATGTCGATGCCCACCTGCTCTCGGAGATCCTGACCCAGGGCTTCGCGAACCTCTCGGTCCTGGCATTGCCCGCCTTCCTCATGGCGACCGACGCGCACGCGGGATTGCGGGCGATCGAAGTCGTGGGTCTGGGGCTCTGTTTGTTCGGGTATGCGTTCGAGTCCGTCGCGGATCTGCAGAAACTGCGCTTCGTGAGGCGAAATCGGGGCGGGG
>JAPOLW010000107.1 GCA_029976905.1 bacterium
GACCTCGCCTTCCACACAAGGCAAAGCCCGGCGCGCTTCCACCACCCATGCAAGGCAGGCCCCGGGCACCCTTCTGCCACCCATGCGAGGCAGGCCCGTTCTAACTTCCGGACCGCATGCGCGCGGTGAAATCCCAGCTCGAGATCCACACGGGCTCGATGCGGATGGCCACTTCGTGTTCCCGGCGGCTACGCAGCCAGCGGGCAAACGACCCCTCGGGGTCCTCGACGTATCGCTCGATCAGACGATCGAGTACCCGCGGGCCGTCGGACTTGCAGATCTCCGCGCGCCCCTGTCCGCGAATCCCCGCATAGGGCGGCTCCTCTTCACCCACCTCGAATCCACAGCGGGGTTCACGCAGAAGGTGACCGACGATGCGTGCATCTTCCTGGGTTGCGCACCACAGGACGTCCTCGCGATGCCAGAACCACAGCGAGACGACCAGCGGCCACCCCGAGGCCGTCGTACAGCCCAGACGGAGCGGCACGCTTCGTTCGTCGAGATAACGGGCCACGCCCGCCGCATCCCAGGTCCCCCGATACTCGATGCCCACGCCCCCCTCCCCTCAACGAAGGACACGCCCTCGGCCCCGGGGACGGGTGGGCCTCGCCCTCCCGTCTCCGTTCGCCTCTGGTTGCCCGCTCACGCGTTTCGACGGGTCTCCGTCCGCCTCCGGTTGCCCGCTCACGCGTTTCGACGGGTCTCCGTTCGCCTCCGGTTGCCCACTCACGCGTTTCGACGGGTCTCTTCGTCCCGGTGTCGCTGATCCGCATTGCCGCCGGAGGCGCCGATGCGATCGCGCACGTTCGTCAGGCGCGCACGAGCAGCGCGCTCTTCCTCCTGCGGCGGCTTCGGGAGCACGTCGCCAGGGAGTGCTGGCAAGCGAAAGGCCGTATAGACGACCTTGCGCGGACGCTTCGTCGGCCGATAGGCGCGGTGCAACGTGTCGCTGCAGTGGACCGTGAGGTCACCGATCTTCGTCTCGAGCTTGCGCGGTGTGAGATCGAGGCTCGCGTCGAGACCCGCCGTCTGCACGTTCGCCCGGTGCGAGCCTGGTACGACGCCGAGCGCGCCGCTCTCGCGATCCGCGCCCGTGACGGAGATACCGACCGTCATCCCATTGCAGAGATACGAGTGCATGCCCTGGCCGCAATCCTTGTGCCACGGAAGGTCCGAAAGCCCCGTCTGGATGTCCAACGGCTTGACGAGGCCCTCCGCGCCCAGTTTTGGGTCATGGCCGTCGCCCGTGAGGCGGGACAGCCACTGCAGGCGCTCGTCCTCCAACAGGGCTCGCAGGGCGGCGGATTTCTCGTGAAACCACAGAACCCGGACGGCCTGCTGTACCCCGTGCGAATCGCCGGCCCACCAGGAGGCGCCATCGTCGGGGGTGGCGGCCGCGATGGCTGCCTCGAGGTCCTCGGCGACCGCAGCCATCTCGTCTTCCGAGAAGACGCTGCGCAGATGGAGGAACCCCGCCTCGCGCAGGAAGTGGGCCACCTCGTCGCGATCGTCTTCGAGCGTAAAGCATCGTGCGAGGTCGAGCGGCTCGCCGTCGCGGGCGCGAAGCACGATGGCACCGGTCTCGTGCACTGGCCTTCCGTCGAGAAGCGCACGAAAGACCGGTTCCCATCCGATCCAGGTGTCGAACTCCCCCTGCACGACGCGCACCCCCGAGTTCATCGCGAGGCCCATCGTCGTCTTCCGATCCTGCACCAGATCCGAGAGCGCCGCCGACTCCAACTCGACGACCGCGCCGGCGCCCGCGACGCCATCTTCGAGGACGAAGCGCGCCCCGTCGGTGCGGAGGGTCACCGACCGCCCCTCGACCTTCATCCCGAGGGGCGCGATGTTCTTGTGGCGCATGCCGCGCGCCGCCAGATCACCGTTGCGTGCCGCGGCCTCGGCGAGGATCCCATCGAAGACTTCATCACGCGAGAGATTCCGGACCTCCCCGTGACGGCGAGTGCGCTGATCGATCGACATGTCGCCTATGGAATCACCCGAATCGCGGGCGTTTTGCAAGCTCTCCGCGGCCAGGGCGTGGTCGCCCCCTGCGGTTTGGGCCGCCGCCGCGAGAAGGCCAGATGTTCATCTGGAACGGCGGGGGCGCCTGGGATAGCGTCTCTCGGACCTTCAGGTCACGCACCAAGGGAGAACCAACGATGACGACCCAGCCCGTAGCCGCCGACCTCACGACGCAGGAGATGCTCGCGAGGATTCTCCGTCCCAATCCCACCGAGACGGACGATCCCATCACCGAAATCGAGGGCGAGATTCCCCGCGACCTGAACGGGACGCTGTACCGCAATGGGCCGTGTCAGAAGATCCTGCCCAAGGGTGGCCCCGGCGCGATGCATCTCTTCGACGGCGATGCGCTCGTCCACGCGATCCACTTCGAGGATGGCACGGCCCGCCATCGAAGCCGCTACGCCCGCACCGAGAGTTTCCAGGCGGTCGAACAGGCCGGCCGCTACTGTCTCGGCGGCCTGCGCGCGCCGGCCGAGGAACCGCTCGACGAGCCCCCGCCGGCCATCCAACCGAATACGAACATCGTGCCTCACGCGGGTCGGCTTCTGGCCCTGGTCGAGAATGCACCGCCCTTCGAGATGAGGCCCGAAACGCTCGAGTCGGTCGGCCTCTGGAGGTTCGACGACAAGATGGTGGGAATGTCGACGACGGCGCACCCGAAGATCGACGGACGCACGGGCCAGATGCTCATCCACGGCTATCAGCCCGTAGAGCCCTACGTGCAACTCTACGTCGTCGAACCCGACGGTTCGGTCTCGCTGGCCGAGGCGATCGACGCCCCATGGCCCTCGATGATGCACGACTTCGCGATCACCGAGAACTACGTGATCTTCCCCCTGGGCTCGGTGTACTTCGACTTCGAGCCCTACCTCAACGGGGAAGGATTCCTCGCCTCGGTACGCTACCGCCCCGAATTGAACATGAAGTTCGGCATTCGCCGCCGTGAGCCTGGCAGCCCGACGCGTTGGTTCGACGCGCCCAGCACCGGCTATATGTTCCACCCCGGCAACGCATACGAGGAGGACGGCCGCATTCTGATGGATGCGTGCACCTACGAAGAGCCCCAGAAACTCCTCGACGACATCAACGTCATCCGGGACGGCAGCGCCGGGACCGGCGCGGGCCTGGCCGCGCGGCCCTATCTCTACGAGTTCGACCTCGACGCCGGCACCTGCCGGGAGACCAAACTCTCCGACATAGCGGCGGAATTCCCCCGTCTCGACGACCGCCGGGTCGGCTACCCAAACCGCTACGGCTATGCCGCGACCGCCGACGGCGCCCGGGAACCCGGAGCGTTCTTCCGGCGGATCACCCGATACGACCGCACCACAGGCCAATCCGTGCATCGACCGGCCGTACACGGACAATGGGTGGGCGAACCCGTCTTCGTTCCGCGGACGGTCGATGCCGCCGAAGACGACGGGTTCACGTTGAATCTGGTCTACGACGCGCTCTCCGACCGGACGGCGGTCGACATCCTCGACGCCCGCGCCATCGACGCCGCCCCGCTGGCCCGCCTCTGGCTGCGGGAGCGCATTTCGCTGGGTTTTCACGGGAATTTCGCAGCCGCCCGGTAGGTGCGGTTTCGAGGCACGGTGGCACACCGTCTCTCGCCGCGATAGGATTCCCGAAGGAAGAAGGCCGCCGTGGGAAGCCTCAGTCGAGAGCAGATCGAGCACTATAGGGAGTACGGCTACGTCGTGGTGCCGGGAGTGCTCGGCGAGGACGAGATGCGACTCTACCGCGAACGCGCGCGCGCCATCTCCCTGGGCGATCTCCCCAACGAAGCCCGCAACCGCGTGGTGAAAGACATCGCCTACGCAAAGGGACGACTTCCCCTGCCCGAAGACCCCGAACACGCCGTCTGGAAAATCATCAACCCTGATCGTTTCGACCCGCTCTTCGCCGAGGCGCTTCGCTTCCCCAAGGTTCTGGACGCGGTCTCCAGCTTGATCGGGGAAGACATCCTCGCCTTTCTCCTGATGTTCATCTACAAGCCGCCGGGCGTTCCGGCCTCCGAACATCCCTTCCACCAGGACGCGCTCTACTTCCCGTTCGAACCCCAGAACCAATGCGTCGGCGTCTGGATTCCGCTCGATCCGGTCTCCGAGGAAAACGGCACTCTCACCGTCGTGCCCGGCTCCCATGAGATGAAGGTGCAAAATCATGGCTTCCGGGACGGGATCAACTTCGGGGCGCTCGCGGCCGAGGGCATCGAGGGAAACGCCGCGTTCCACGACAAAGCCATCTCTCTCGACCTTCCTCCCGGAGACTGCGTGCTCTTCGCGACGCACATGCTCCACCGCACGGGCGGGAACCGAACCGACGGGCATCGCCGCGTCATCACGCTCCATATGGCAAGCGCGCGGTGCCGACCGACGACCGAGCATCGACTCGACGAGTACGGCTTCACGAGCGTCCGCGGGAGCACCTTTGGCGGTTGTCTGCAGCCGCAGGAGAATCCAGGCCTCCATCTCGCCACCGGCCGCGGCCGGCTCATGGACGACGGCTGATCGAGCGCCCACGAACGACGATCCACCGGGCTGAAGACGCCCCGCGGCAGCCATCCCCGGTCGGTCCCCGAGGACGGATCTGATACGGAGGCCTCATGATCGGAATCGAGCGCACACCCGAGGAACGGATCGCCGACCGCTTCGAGATCCAGGATCTGACCAACGCCTATGCCGAGGCGGTCGACGGCCATGACTGGCCGCGCTTCGAAGCACTCTTCACGCCGGAGGCGCAGATCGACTATCGCGAAGCAGGCGGCATCGCCGGAACGCCCGCCACGGTCGCGGCATGGATGCCGCAGGCGATGGCAGCCTTCACATGGGCTCTGCATTCGATGTCGACCCATACCGTCCGCTTCGAGAGCGCCGACCGGGCGACCGGGACCCTGCACGTCCTCGCCCGGCAGGGCGTCGTCTTCGAGGGGGAAGAGGAGGTCATGGACGTCGGCGCCATCTACGAAGACCGCTACGTCCGCACAGAGTCCGGCTGGCGTTTCGCGCAGAGAATCGAGCGCACGAAATACATCACCGGGGGGCGCTTCGCCGCGATCGTTCGCAAGGCGGCACAGGGAACGCAATGACGTCGGGCGAGCGTCGTACCCGGCGACCATTCCAGGGACCCTCCGCACATCGGCGAAGCACCCCCGGCGTGTATCGCGAACCGACGACCCGCCCTCGTCTCCGGGAGCCTGCATGAGCATCGTCTTTCCTGCCTCGGTCGATGAGCTGACCCCCAAAGTACTGAGCGCGGCTCTCGCAAAACGTCGCCCCGGCGTCGTCGTTCGTGACTTCACCGTCGTCTCCGTCAAGCAGGCCGGCGAAGGGGTCGCCTCGACCGCAGACCGGGTGGTGCTGGACCTACAGTACGACGCCGACCCACCGCCCGATCTGCCGACCCGCCTCGTACTCAAGACGATGCTCGTCCGCCCCCATGCGGTGCCCGACATGTACGAGGCAGAAGTCCGATTCTACGACGAGATCCGTCCCGAGCTCGACATCGAAGCACCCCGGTCCTTCGGCGCCGCCTTCGCCGGACCAACCGGCCACTTCGGCATCCTTCTCGAGGATCTCTCCCAGCGTGGAGCGCACTTTGCCAACGTGAACGAGACGGTATCGCTCGACGCGATCCGCTCCCTTCTCACCGAACTCGCGCGCCTGCACGCAGGCTTCTGGTGCAGCCCTCGTCTCGCGGGGGATCTTGCGTGGATCCCCACTCCGATCGCCGGCGGCATGGCCGGCTTCCTGACCCGTCACGGCTACGACTTCGTACAGAGTCAGGTGGACCAGCACCCCTTCAAGCAGGAGCTCATCAGGCCTCTGGGCCTCTCGGTCCGCGAACTGTGGGCCCTTCTCGCCGGGATTCGCGAGGAGCAGTCGCGCCTGCCGCCCACCCTCCTCCACGGCGACACCCACCTGGGCAATTCCTATCTCCTCCCCGGTGACGGCGGCGGCTGGCTGGACTGGCAACTCCTGACGCGAGGCTCGTTCGCCCACGACGTGATCTACCTCCTGGTCACGGGCCTGCCCACCGAAGTCCGACGCCTTCACCAGCGCGACCTGGTCGCCTTCTATCTCGATCGTCTTGCCGCCTTCGGTGTGGTCGAGCCACCCTCGCTCGACGACGCCTGGCTCCTTTGTCGCAAGGCCTCCCTCTGGGGGCTCGTGATCGGTTGGCTGATCTGCCCGCCCGAGAATTACGGCGAGGCGATCACCCGCGAAAACATCGCCCGCGCCGTTGCGGCGGTCGCCGATCTCGACGTGCCAGGCGTGGCGCGGCACCCGGTCAACGGCGCCTAGGTCCCCGGTCCACCCCCGGAAGCTGCCCCGGGTTTGCGTCCGGCGTCCCGGCCTGCGCGGAGACCTGGTCGCGCGCCCACGGATAGTCCGGCTTGCCGGCTGGGCTTCGGCGGATCTCGTCGCGGAAGACGATGGCCCGCGGAACCTTGTACCGGGCCAGGTGTCGTCGACACTCCTCGACGAGATCCTCGACGCTCGCCGTCGCCCCTTCGTGAAGCCGCACCACGGCAGCGACCTCGCTACCGAAGCGCTCGCTGGGCCGCCCGCAGACGATGGCGTCGTAGACCGACGGATGGCGCTTGAGGGCTTCCTCCACCTCCTCGGCGTAGATCTTCTCCCCACCGGAGTTGATCGTGGACGAGTCGCGTCCGAGAACCTCGATCCTCCCGTCGTCGTCGAAGCGGGCCCGGTCGCCCGGGACCGCGTAGCGCACACCGCCAACCTCGGGAAATGTCCGCGCGGACTTCCCCGGATCGCCGAGGTATCCCAGCGGCACGCGCCCCGCCTGGGCGAACCAGCCGACCCCGGCCTCGTCCGGTGCGATGCGGCGGGAATGGTCCTCGCTCAGAATGCAGGCTCCAGGATGCGGCGAGAAGGTGCGGGACTCCGTGGCCCCGCGACGGCTCGATCGTGCCGCCTGCGTGCCGGTCTCCGACGAGCCCATCGTGTCGAGGATCTTGGCGCCCTCGGGAAGAGCGGCGAGAAGCTCTTCCTTGAGACCGACGTCGAGGGAGGCACCACCACTGCCCAGGACCCGCAGGCTCGAGACGTCGTGCACTCCACGCCGAAGCTCGGCAAGCAGGGGGCGGCCGAATGCATCCCCGATGATCACCAGAACGTGGACGCGGTGACGCGCCACGGCCCCGAGCACGTCGGCGGCGTCGAGATGCCGGGTCTCGTCCGGAAGCACGACCGTATGCCCGTGGTGCAGGGCATCGAAGGCGATCCAATGGGAGGCATGCATCAGGGGCCCCGTTGGCATGAAGCGCAGGCGTCCGCGGCGCGCCGTGTCCACGACTTCGTCGATCGACTCCATCTCGGTTCCGTCCGGACGGCGTCCTCCGAGGGCCGCGAAAAAGATGTCGGACTGCCTCCAGAGGACCCCCTTGGGCCGCCCGGTCGTGCCGCCGGTGTAGAGAACGTATAGATCGTCGGCGGACCACGAGAGCGACGGGCGCTCCGCCGGAGCCGCCGCCAGCGCCTCCTCGTAGGCAACCGCACCGGGAAGCAGCGCTTCACCAGACTCGTCGTCCACCTGAAGCAGGAATTCGAGATCGGGAAGCGAAGCCGCGATCTCGGCGACCGTCGGTGCGAAACTCGCATGGTAGACGAGTGCGCGGGCCCGGGCGTCGGAAAGGAGTCCGATCAACTCGGCGGCCGAGTAGCGGTAGTTGACGTTGATCGGCGCCATCCGCGCCTTGAACGCCCCGATCATTCCTTCGAGATACTCGGGACAATTGTAGAGGAGCAGCGCCACGTGGTCCTGGCCGGACTCCCAGGCCGCGAGCCCGGCCCTCTCACGACGCAGGCCCAGACCGCAGGAACGCAGATGGTGGGCCAACCGACGGGTGCGCGCGTTCAGATCTCCGTAGGTCAGGCGGCGGTCCCGCCAGACGATCGCCGGACGCTCGGGAATCGCCGCGGCGATGGCCTCGGCGAGGCTCGCGAGATTGGGCTCCATGAGGGCACCCGATACCCGCCCCGAAACGGCGCTTCAAACGGCGGCGCCAGCGCCCCGCGTAGGGGGACCGACGCGCGGCGAGGCCTCACGGTCGAAGGAAGCGGGTCGCACGGTCCGTCGAAATCGGGTAGGTCGTGGAGCACGTGACGGATCCCACCCAGAAGGCCCCGGCTGCTCGGCGGCGATCGAGGTGCTTCCCGGGCAGGGCCGACCGAGAGACAACACGCAGCGGTTCCCTTCGCGCACTCCCTCCTCCGGACGCCCGCCCGGGTGGACGAGGCCGCGCGAAGGACCCCGACCCGGAGGGGACGCCAATGGAAAAAGAAAAATTTCCCGCAGCACGCACCCTGCTCGCCACCTTCCTGCTTTTTGCCGGCGCATGCGGAGACTCTGCGACCCCGGGTTCCGGAGTCGCGCCGACCGGACCGCTGGCCGTGCCCGACCGGGCGGGCCCGTTCGTCGCCGGGCATACCGAGGACGTCGTCGTCGACGAGACCCGCGGCGGTCGCGAACTCCCCGTCGACATCTGGTATCCGATCCCCGACCCCGGCGATGCCGCACCGACCGTCTACGTTCTTCAGGGCGACGCGGGCATCACCTCCGACGTCGCCTACCGCGACGCAGCCATGGGCGGGTTGCCACCACGGCCACTCATCGTCTTTTCGCACGGTTTTGGCGGCATCAACACGCAGTCGGTGCCGCTCATGGAGCACCTCGCGACGCACGGCTTCATCGTGATCGCGCCCGAACACACCGGCAACACCAATGGGGACAACTCCTCGCCCGACCCGGCGGCCGACCGCGTCCCCGACGTCACCGCGACGATCGACTACATGGCGGCACGCGCCGCTTCCCCTGGCGACCTCTTCGAAGGCCGGGTCGAAACGGAAAGGGTTGGTGTCGCCGGCCACTCTTTCGGTGGATTCACGGCCACTGCGGTCGCGACGGGCTTCGGCGCCGTCAAAGCCGATCCACGCGTCGTCGCGACCATGCCCATCGCCGCTGCCAACGCCCGCATCAGCGACGAGGAACTCCGTCGGCTCGACATACCCGCGCTCTTTCTCTGCGGGACGCTCGACCCGCTGCTTGCGCAGCAGGAACGGAGCTTCGATCTCGCCGCCAGCGCACCCGACCTCTTCCGGGTCGATTCCATCGGCGCATCGCATACGCACTTCGCGAACATCTGCCAGATCGGCGACTGGCTCCAGTCGATCGGCCTCGGCAAGGAAATCTGGCCCAGCATCGGAGCCTCGGCCCTGATCGGCCCCTACGAGGCAACGTGCGAACCGCCGGCGCTCCCGATCGAGATCGCGCTCCGGGTCCAGAACCTCTACGCCGCGTCCTTCTTCGGACACTATCTCGCCGGCGACGAGCGCTACGCCGCCTACCTCACGACCGACTACGCTTCGGAGAACGAACCCGACGTCATCTTCCACACCCGTTGACGACCGCGGATCCGCGAACCGGCGCGCCCCCCGGATCGGCTCGCGCACGGGACTTCGCGCCGCCGAGGCCGGAGGCCCGCCCAGCGGCCCGAAATGGCCGGCGGGCCCCCGCAGCTTGCTTCGCGGCCGGGAACTGTCAATCTCCGGGGATGAAAGCGCCTCGATCCGGTAGATTCTCCCTGGTGAAACGGCTCCTCACCACCCTCGCCCTCTGCGCCACACTCGTCGACGACGCAGCGGCCGTCGAGCAACAGTTCCAGGCGTGGACGCCTGCGTACCTGAACCTCGCCTTCAACGACCGGATCAACGGTTGGTACGAGGTGCAGCCGCGCTTCTCGGAGGACGGCGTGTCGCAACTCCTGCTGCGCACCGCGCTCGGATACCGATTCTACGGGCGCTGGTCGGCCTGGCTGGGGTACGCCTGGACGCCTTCGATTCAGCCTACCTTCCGGACCGAGAACCGGATCTTTCAGCAACTCCTGTTCTCCGACGACTTCCGTTTTGGCCGACTCACGAGCCGGACCCGACT
>JAPOLW010000108.1 GCA_029976905.1 bacterium
GCCATACCGCGTGGTCAGGCGACGACGCCGCCGCCCTCGCCGTACCGCGGGGTCAGGCGACGACGCCCCCGGTGCGCAGGTCGGCGATCCGAGCCTGCAAGCCGATCTCGCGCAGGATCTCGTCCGTATGCTCGCCGAGTCCCGGCGCGGGCCCTCCGGTTACGGCCGGGGTGTTCTGGAAACGCGCGGCCGGCCGCGGCTGTCGCATGCGTCCGGCAAGAGGATGTCGCGACTCCTCGAGCACACCGGTCGCCCGTATGTGCGGGTCCTCGTGCAACTCTGCCGGCGAGAGGACCGCTCCGCAGGGAGCTCGCTCTGCTTCCATGCCGGCGATGGCTTCCGCTGTCGACATGCTCCGGACCCGCTCGTAGACCCGAGCGAGAAGAGCGTTGAACGCCTCGATGTTCGTTCGGCGCGCCATGATCGTCGCAACCTCTGGTGCATCGTAGCCGTCCACCCCGACACCACGGCAGATCCCGGCGACGTCTCCGTCGGATACGGGCGCGGCGATGACGTATCCATCCCTCGTTGGCCAGAGCTTCTGGTCGCGCGAAAAGGCAGAGGGTTGCGAGCCGTCGGCTTCGAGCAGGACTTCGTTGCCGGCGGCATCGGCCCAGACGAAGTTGACGACGCACTCGAGCATGGAGAGTCGGAGATGCTGGCCGCCGCGTCCGCTTGCACGCGCGAAGAGTGCTGCCGAAATGGCCTGCGCGGCATTGAGCGCGGTGATCTTGTCGGCGGCGGTATGGCGGATGAGTTCGGGGTTGCCTCCATCGCCGGCGGCCTGCGCATGTGCCAGGCCGCCGTAGGCCTGGACGACCGGGTCGTAGGCACTCTTTTGCGCGTAGGGGCCCTCGGGGCCGAAGCCGCTGATCGAGCAGTACACGAGATCGGGATTGAGGGAACGAAGCGTATCGTAGGAGAGGCCCAGCTTCTCGATGACGCCCGGTCGGAAGTTCTGCACGAAGACGTCGGCGTCCGCGGCGATCGTTCGAACGATTTCCCTACCCTCGTCCGTCTGGAGGTTCACGGCGATCGAACGCTTGCCACGATTGACCATGGCGGCCATCGCCGAGAGTCCGTTCACCGAGACGCCGATCCAACGACCGATGTCACCGAGGCCGGGCGGTTCGACCTTGATGACCGAGGCACCCTGGTCGGCCAACATCGTGGCTGCCCACGGGCCGGCCAGCGCAATCGAGAGATCGACGATCTTCACTCCGTCCAGGGGTCCTGGCATCGGTGGTCTCCTACCCGTCGAAGTCCTTCGACGGGGATCGGCCTCCCGGCCCGCTGTAGGCCAGGCCGTAGCCGGGCGATTCGCGGAACGGAACGTCGGGCAGGGAACGAAGAGCCGTGTCCCAGGCGTCGACGAGGCGGTCTTCGGCCGCGTAGTCGAACGGATCCTGCAGGACGGTCTCCTCGAGCCCGCCGGGGGGCGGTGGGTGTTCGAAAAGCCAGCGTGCGGTGCGCCGGATCGCCTGGCGTGCGGGGACCACGTCCCGGTAGCCGAGCTCGGTGCGGAGTTTGGCGAGGTCGAGAACCCGGTGGGTGGGTAGCGGCTGCATGAGCAGGGGCCGCGCGGAAATGGCGAGCGCGTGCGGCATCGAGACGATTCTCATGGGGTGGTCGAGTTCGAGGAGAACCAGTTCGACCACCTGGCGGAGCGTGAGGGTCTCCTCGTCGCAGCAGTTGTAGATCTGCCCTGCCGACCGCTCGGGGTGGTCCACGGCGAGCAGAACCGCGTGGGCGAGGTTTTCGGCATATCCGAAGCTCTGGAGGGTGAGGCCGTCATCGGGGAGGATGATGACGTCGCGGCCGTCGCGCACGCGGCGCACGATGCACCACTCGCGCGGGACGAGTTGGTAGGGACCGTAGACGTAGGGGTAGCGGAAGTGTGCCGCCTCCGGTTGCGTGGCGAAGAGGGCCTCCTCCGTGCGCGCGATGCGATACCCCTTCTCGTCCTCGACCGGTGAGTCGACCACGGGCGCATCCTCGCGCGTGGGAACCGGCAGTCCCGCGGGGACGTCGATCGACGGATGCATGTAGCCGCGGTACGCGGGGACGCCACCCACCGAGACGAATTTGCCGACCCGGCCCGCGAGGATCTCGGCGGTGCGTCGAAGACGGCCGTAGGTCGCGATGCAGACATCGAAGGTGCGATCCCCGAGGGCCGCGGCGAGTTCCGTGGGAGAGTATGGGTCGGTGTGGATGTGCTCGACGTCGTCGGGGATTTCGTCGAGTTCGTGGCGGCCGGTATGCAGGATGGCGACGCGGAAGCCGCGCCGGCGCAGACCGTTGACCATGTAGTGTCCGGTCGGTCCGGTCCCTCCGATGACGAGAGCGTCCATGGGGGTTTCGTGCCCGATCTGATCCCCGGTGCGCAAGCCGGGCGGACGGTTCTCTCGGCGAGCTCCGTGGGCTATGAGGTCACTGGGAGTCGGTGCGTGGACGAGGGCGGCAAAGTGGGATCGGTCGGGTATCGAAGGCCGGGCGACGAATACTTCGACCAGCGAGGGCTGCGCCGCTATGCGGGCGTCGGATCCCTATGGGCGCTGGGAGTCGGCGCCGTCATCTCGGGAGATTTCTTTGGCTGGAACTTCGGCCTCGAGGCCGGCGGGTTTGGTGGACTCCTGATTGCGACGTTGATCATCACCGTCATGTACACCGGCTTGTGCTTCAGCATCGCCGAGATGTCGCCAGCGCTTCCCCATACCGGGGGGGCCTACTCCTTTGCGCGCTCGGCCATGGGGCCCTGGGGTGGCTTCGTCACCGGCCTGGCAGAGAACATCGAATACGTCCTCACGCCCGCCGTCATCGTGGTGGGGATCGGCGGCTACCTGGGCAATGTCTTTGGAACCCCGGATTCCTTTGCCCCGGTCTGGTGGTTGATCGCCTATACGCTCTTCGTGGGCCTCAACATCTGGGGGGTCGAGATCACGTTCCGGTTTGCCGTGGCGATCACCCTGGTCGCCCTCTCGATCCTGATCGTCTTCTGGGTCGGGGCGATCCCGCACTTCTCGATCGAGCACGCCCTCGACATCCCGCCCGATCCCGGTGGCAGCATCTGGCTTCCCAAAGGGATCGCGGGGATCGCGTGGTCTCTGCCCTTCGCCATCTGGTTCTTTCTCGCCATCGAGGAATTGCCGCTCGCCGCCGAGGAGTCCCATGACCCAATCCGGGACATTCCCCGCGGCCTGCTCTACGGCCTGCTCACCCTGGTGATCGCTGCGTTCCTGACGCTCTTCCTCAACGCTGGGATTCCGCCCGGGGCACAGGCCGTTGGGGCGGCCGACGATCCCCTCTTCCTCGCCTTCCGAACCATCTTCGGCCAGGGGATGGGTTCCAAAGTCCTCGCGTTGATCGCGGTGGCGGGCCTCGTCGCGAGCTTTCACACGATCATCTTCGCGTACGGGCGCAACATCTACTCCCTCTCGCGGGCCGGCTACTTTCCCGAGTTTCTCTCGGTGACCCATGGAGAGAGGCAGACACCCCACGTCGCCCTGATCGTCGGGGCGGTCCTGGGGTATCTCGTCGCGCTTGCGATCCATTTTTCCGAGGAACTTTTCGGTGACGTGCCCGTCGGCGGTGTTCTTCTGAACATGGCGGTCTTCGGCGCCATGATCGCCTACGCCCTGCAGATGATCTCCTTCATCCTCCTGCGCCGGAACCTCCCCCACATCGACCGTCCCTACCGCAGTGCCACGGGACTTCCCGGGGCCTGGGTCGCCCTGGTCATCTCGCTGGTGACGCTCGTCTTCCTCTTCCTGAATCCCGACTATCGGCTCGGGGTCTGGGGATGCGCCGCCTGGTACGCGTCGGGTCTGGCCTACTTCGCGTTGCATGCGCGCCACCAACTCATCCTCTCGCCCGAGGAGGAGTTTGCTCGCGCCCAGCGAGGAGAAGCTGGGCTCGAGTAGAGGATCGCCCGGCTGCTTGGTGGCAAACGCGCCGACGAACCAACGGTGCTGCGCCCCGTGGCGGCGGCGCAGGGGATCCGGATTTCGCTGCGGGGTGGCGGACGGGCGTCAGATGCGGCGGGCCAGGGCGGCCTCGGTTTCCTCGACGAGCCGATTCAGGAGCTCGGCCGCCGGGACCACCGAGCGGATCATGCCGATTCCCTGGCCGGCAAACCCGGGCCAGATGTCCGCGCGGTCTGCGGCCATGGCGGCCTGCATGATCGGGCTCGAGATGAACGACTGGAAGGGCATCGGGAGGGGCGCGAAGGGAGCCTCTTCGTAGGCCTTTGCCCATCGATTCTTGATCTGCCGGGCGGGCTTGCCGGTGATCGATCTTGAAACCGTCGTGCCCTCTTCGGTTGCGTCTACGATGGCCTGCTTCTGGAAGTCGAGGATGCCGGCTTCCTCGGTCGCGAGGAAGGCACTCCCGACCCAGGCTCCTTCGGCGCCGAGCATGAACGCGGCCGCGATGCCCCGGCCGTCGCTGATCCCGCCTGCGGCGAGGACCGGGATGTCGCCGACGGCATCGACGACCTGGGGAACCAGCGACATGGTACCTACCGGCGAGTTGTGACCTCCCGCATCGTGGCCCTGCGCGACGATGATGTCGACGCCTGTCTCCGCAACCTGGCGTGCGTGGCGTACGGCTCCGACGACGGCGATCGACCGGGTGCCATTGGCGCGCATGCGTTCGAGCCAGGGGCCCGGATTTCCCAGTCCGGCTGCGTAGACCGGGACCTTCTCCTCGATGACCACCTCCATCTGCGCTTCGAAGAAGCCTTTGGTGAAGGTGGCGGTGTCATTCTCGGCGGGCGAGGCGACCGACGGGGGAGGGATTTCGAGGCCCTGCTCCTCGAGGAATTTTGCGGCGAACTCTTGATGCTGCGGAATCTGTTCCATCGGGGACGGGCCGCCGGCGGCGGCCCGGGCCGTCTTCCCGCGCCGGACCGATGCCGGCAGGAGGGTGTCGACGCCGAAGGGGCGGTCGGTGAGTTCTCGCGTCTCCCGAATCCAGGCGCGCAAGTCTTCGGGGCTGCAGGCGGCGGCGCCCAGGACCCCGAGGCCCCCTGCGTTGGATACCGCTGCCGCGAGCTTCGGGGTGCTGGCGCCCCCCATCCCGGCCAGAACGATCGGTACGTCGATTCCCAGAAGGTCGCAGACTCTATTGCGTAGGCTCATGGCATCTCCTCGTTTGTCGGGAATCGTAGCGCAGGGCGACCCCGCGGGACAAAGGTGACCTGAATGGCCTTTCCGGAGTATTGTGGGAAGCCAAGGGAGAACTCGACATGGGTACGCAATGGACGCGCCGGGCCTGGCTTCGAGCCATGGTAGCCACCACCGCTTTTGGAGCAGCGTGGTGGGTCGGGGCGCGCGGGCCGCGTGCGGCGCCCGCGCAAGCCGGGGGATCCGCGCCTGCCCGGTCTCTGGACTGGCGTCCCCTATCCCTACCGCACGAGGAGTGGAAGAAACTCCTCTCCGCGCGCGCCTATACGGTGCTTTTCGAGGAGGGGACAGAGCGTCCCTTCACCAGTGCGCTCAACGATGAGAAGCGGGCTGGGACCTATGTCTGCGCGGCCTGCTCCCTCCCTCTCTTCACCTCCGAGGCGAAGTTCGACAGCGGAACCGGCTGGCCCAGCTTCTACCAACCCATCGAGGGCCGCCTCGGCACGAGCACGGATTTCAAGCTGATCCTGCCGCGGACCGAGTACCACTGCGCCCGCTGCGGCGGGCACCAGGGTCATGTCTTCGACGACGGACCGAAGCCCACGGGGCTGCGATACTGCAACAACGGCGTCGCGCTCGAATTCGTACCCGAGGGGGAAACGTTGCCTCCCCTGCGTCAGATACCTTGACCCCGCTCCCGGGTCCTACATCGTGAACAATCCGACGGTGGAGGTGGCGCGACAGCGAAGACGCGCGCCACGCTTGCGGAGCTCGCACTCCCCTTCCCCTCCGCCGACCGGTGGGATCACGTCGGTGTATACCTGCGAGGCCTGGGTGAGCGTCACGTCGACCGGTTCGGCGACGGGGCCAAAACCGGTATCGGACTCGAGGAGTTTCTTCACGCGGACCGAGAAGTACCAGAGGTCGTCCTTCCCCCGCAGTGGGAGGGCGATGGCGCGGATCCGCTTGCCGCCCGATGTGCTCGAGCAATGGATTCGTCCACCCCGCTGGGAGCAATTCGCCAGGGTCACGGTGACGTCGAAGCCGTCGGCGTCCTGCACTTGAAGGGTCGAGGTGCCGGCCAGCAGGTCTTGCTGGAAGGTGCCGTTGGCGGTGTCGTCGATGCGTGCCTTGAGGTTCATCATCCCCGGTGTGAGCGGACCTGGTTGGAACGCGAGGTGCACCGACAACTTGGTCACGTCGAATGTCGTCTGCGCGCGGACCTCTCCGCTCATCAGGAGGAAGACTCCCAGACCGAGACATACGAGCATCAACGTATTCTTCTTCGTCTTCATATCGACACTCCCGAAGGGCGACTTCTTTGGCTTGATCGTCTCTTCCTTCCTGGGATAGGTGGCTGCCGGTTCCGTGCCAGAGGGCGGTGCGCTCCTCCGCGCGATCGCAAGAACAGAGCCGATCTCCAGGGGGTGGTCATCAGTTGAGGGTCAGAGCGAGGGAGCCGACGCGCACCGCAACCGCGCGCCGCGCTTGCGGACTTTACACTCGCTCTCGCCTCCACCGGGCGGCGCGACCACGTCGGTTCTCACCTGCGTTCCATGGGTCAGAGTCAGTTCGACCGGTGACAGAGCGGGGCCGAAGCCGGTGACTGCTTCGGAGAGGCCCTTGACCCGGAGGGAGAATGCCCAGATGTTTTCTCGCTTCGGCACGGGCACGAAGATCGCTCGGATGCGCTGCTCGCCCACCGTGCTCTGGCACCTGATCCGGCCGCCTTTTTCCTGGCAGCTTGTCAGCGAAGCGAGCACATCGAAGGCACCCGCGTCCGCGACCTGGATCCGGGTCGCAGCGGCCATAAGCGTGAGGTCCGTGCCGAGGGTTCCCCCGTTGCTGTCGTCGATGTAGCCCCGCACGTGCAGCATCCCGGGTGTTCGTGGGCCGGGCTGGCCGGCCAGGTGGATCGAAATCTTGGTTGCTTCGACGCCACCCATCTGGGCGGGGGCCTCTCCTCCAGTCAAAAGCAGGGCTGCGATGCAAAGGGGCATCGAAAAGAGCGCCAGGGTTTTCATGTTCATGCGCACACTCCTATCGGGCCGCGAGTCGCCATGCGACGGTTCAAGTCGGTTTGTTTCGGTATGCGGGACGGATTGGTCGGGTCGATGCACTGTTCCGTCATCCTGGGGTCGAAATCTTCATGGGTTGGGTCTTGCAGAGGAGAGCGCTCGCCGTGGCCTGCAAAGGCGCGGGCTAGCCGGAGAATACTTCCGATACCAGACTCCGCACAACCCGAAATCGGCGGAGCAAAAACCCCCTCGTCGCGGTGGTGGCGACGGCTACGCCTGCCCCGGACCCCGGGTGGCCATGCGTTGCGCCCGCGCGGGGACGCCGACGGCGGTCGAGTCCGCTGGAACGTCCGACAGGACGACCGCATTCGCTCCGATCTGCGCGCGGTCGCCGATCCGGACGCGACCGAGGATCTTTGCGCCGGTGCCGATCATGACGTCGTCCCCCATCGTCGCTCCGCGGACGTCGAAGGCCGAACCGACCAGTCCGACGGTCACGAAAGGAGCGACGCTCATCCGGCGTCCGATCGTCGTAGTTCCTTCGATGACGACGTTTCCGTGCGCGATGTAGAGTCCACCACCGATGCGGACGTCGCGTCCGATCGTCACCGAGAAGAGGATCCGGTTCAGCCGTGCGAGCAGGGTCGCCGACCTCGGATGCCCGGATCCGTGCAGGTAGGTCTGCAGACGATAGAGCAGATTTGCGCCGAACATCTCCGTGGCAAAGCAGGCATGAATCGAGCGAAGCCAGGTGGGGCGGCCGGGCGAGAGTCCCGGAAACCATAGGGCATAGGTCGCCAGGTCGAGATCGATCAGCGCGATCGTCTCGGCCCAGTCGACCCGGGGTTGTGCGCCGGACACGCCGCGAACCAACTCGACACCGAACCGCGAGTCAAGATTCCATGGGTCTATCGCCCCTGGAAGTCCGGCTTGCGTCGCTCCGCCATCGCACGCACGCCTTCCTGGAAGTCCTCGGTGCGCTCGAGCCGGTTCTGTTCGGCCTTCTCGCGATCGGTGGCGACCCGAATCCGATCGGCCAGGCTGCCGCGCATCGTCTCGCGAATCGAAGCAATCGCCAGAGGGCCCGACCCGGCGATCTCGGCGGCCAGCGCTCCCGCCTCCGCACGGATCTGCGCGGCCGGAACGAGGCGATCGCACAGACCCATGCCGAAGGCTTCCTCTCCGGGGACCCGACTGCCCAGGTAGAACATCTCCAGCGCTTTCTGTTGGCCGATGGCGTCCGGCAGTGTCACCGAGAGGCCAAACCCCTGGTGGAATCCGAGGCGTGCGAAGTTGGCACTGAAACGCGACTCCGGTGAGGCAACCCGGAAGTCGGCCATCATCGCGAGCCCGAGTCCGCCGCCGACTGCGGCGCCCTGGACCGCGGCCACCGTTGGCGTCTTGGTGGAAAAAAGTCGCACGGCTTCGTCGTAGAGATGGCGTCCGGATCCATCCTCGAGGCCCTGGTCGTCCTTGCCAAAATTCGCGCCGGCGCAGAAGTGCTTGCCTTCCGAGCAGAGAACGATGGCGCGACAGCGGGGATCGTCATCGAGCGCCTCGAAGGCGTCACACAGCGAGGCGATCAGGCCCATGTCGAAGAAATTGTTCGGGCCTCGACGGATCTCGACCGTGGCCACGAACTCCTGCCCGATCCCGACGCCCACGTCACCAAAGGTTCCAAAGTCGCTCATGGAACAACCCTTGCCACCGGGTGGCCCGTCATCTCAAGTCCATCGGCTCCCGATCTTGCATGGTTGTAGCGGCGGGTCGGCGCGGGGTATAAATTGTCCCCGATGGGTGCGGAGGGAATCGTCTACGTCGTCGACGACGACGCATCGTTGCGCAAGGCGTTGGGATGGCTCGTCGAGTCTGTCGGCCTCGAGCCGCGTCTCTATGAATCAGCATCGGATTTCCTGGCCGCCTACGACCCCGAGCCGGTGGCCTGCCTCGTGCTGGACGTACGCCTGCGCGGGATGAGCGGGCTCAAACTGGTCGAGACCCTCAATCGAGAACGGCGCCTGCCGCCGACGATCCTGATTACGGCGTTTGCGGAATTCTCGACGGCGGTGCGCGGACTGAAAGCGGGCGCCATCGACGTTCTGCGAAAGCCCTTTGGCGACCAGGATCTGGTCGATCGGATCTGGAAGGCGATCGAGCAAGCGCGGTGGCGGCGGGAAGAGCGCGCGGTGGTAGGAGACATCCAGGAGCGTTACGCAACCCTGAGTACGCGGGAGGCCGAAGTCCTGGAACTCATCCTTGCCGGGCTTTCCTCGGTCAAGATCGGCGAAAATCTGCATTTGAGTCGTCGCACCGTCGAGGGTCACCGGGCGCAGATCTACCGGAAGATGAATGCCGCTTCGCTGGCGGACCTCGTCCGCCAGGTCCTGACTCTGCGGGGCGTCGGCGACCCGCCTCCCGATGCGGCCGACGGCGTGCCCGTCGAGGAATGACGCCGGTTCAGGCGGGACCACCCTGGCTCGGAGGCGCGTCGAGTGCGCCGACGTCGGCGAGCCATTGTCGCGGCAGCGGCCAGGGCCCGTATCCGGTTGCGGCGGTGATGTGGCCGGCGCCGGAGATCGGGTGGTGCTTGATGCCGAGCGTCCGGGCGATCTCGGCATGCTCGTCCGTGTCGGCGTAGTCGTCGTCGTCGCTTCCGACGAGCATCGATCGGGCGGCAATCGGTGCCCAGGCCTCGGCGGAGAGGGGTGGTGGCAGGAAGGACTGCACGGCCTCGAAGAGGAGAAAGGGGGATGGCGGGGCCACCAATAGGACCGCGTGCACTTGCCGGGGGGCGCCGTTCGGCGAGGAGGTGATCGACGGCCCAGCAGCCGAGAGAGTGGC
>JAPOLW010000109.1 GCA_029976905.1 bacterium
CCGCCACGGCGGGTCTTGCCGTCGTCTTGGCCCCACTCCACGAAGCCGCTCGGGTGCGCCGCGTCGTGACGACCGTCCTCGCTCCGGCCTCCGTGCGAGAGACGGGCGGGGTCGAGCGGCTTTCGCGTCAGTCGGTCTCGCTGATGCAGGGCCTTGGCCTCGACGAGGACGAGGACCCCGAGCATCTCGCATTCAATCTGCGTCCCTTTGGCCCCGGGCCCGGCACGCCCTGGGCCGCCGACGAACTCCTGGTCGCGCGCGAGTGTGCGGCCCTCTTCGGTGAGCCGCCGGTCGAGGTCATGGCGACCTTCGTGCGCGCTCCGGTCTTCTACGGCATGGCTCAGTGCGTCTTCCTCGAGACCGAGGACCCACTTGCCCTCGAGGATGTACATCGTTTGTTGCAGCAGGGGCGTGGCCTCGTCCTGGCGGGCGCGGCGGCAGACGATACGGCCGCAGAGCCGGGGATCGCCGAACTCGCCGACCCGTCGCCGGGCCCGGTCGACATTCTGGGCTCCGATGCCGTGCACGTCGCTCGGGTTCGCTTGGATCCTGCGCGCCCCGGTTCGATTGCCCTGTGGTTGTGCTTCGACGACCAGCGCAAGGCGGTCGCGTCGAACGCGGTGGCAACCCTCGAGGTGGCTCTCCGCGACGCCCGAGCTTGAGCGGCCCATGCGCTACCGCGCGCTGGTCGCGTACGACGGCACCCTCTTCGCTGGATGGCAGTCGCAGCGGGACAAGGCCCGCACCGTACAGGAGACGCTCTCGCAAGCCTTCTCGACCGTGCTGCGTACGCCGGTGAATGTCGTCGGCGCGGGGCGGACCGACACCGGGGTCCATGCCCGTGGTCAGGTGCTCTGCTTCGACGTCGAGACGCCCATCGCCGCCCTCGAGCGGGTACAGCGGTCGGTCAACGGTGTCCTTCCCGAGGACGTCTCGATACGCGAGCTCGTCGCGACGACACCTGATTTCGACCCGCGGCGCCAGGCCATGCGTCGGGCCTACCGATATTGCATCTGGAATGCGCCGGTGCGCTCGCCGCTCGAGCGTCGCTTTTCCTGGCACGTACCGGTAGCCCTGGACGTCGAGGCCATGGAGGCGGCGGCGTCCCGGGTGGTCGGAGAGCATGACTTTGCGAGCTTTCAGGGGGCGGACAAGATGCCGCGCCCGAGCATCCGTCGCGTCGAGTCCAGCGGGTTCTCGCGCGATGGAGAGCGGCTCTCCTACTGGATCGAGGCGAACGCCTTTGCCCGCCACATGGTACGGAATCTGGTCGGTCAACTGGTGGAGGTCGGGATGGGCCGGTGCTCCGTCGCTGAATTCGAAGGGATTCTCGCGGCGCGGGATCGGACCCGCGCGGCACCCCCCGCGCCGCCGCAGGGCCTCAGCCTGGAATGGGTACGCTACGAATGAAAGTCGACGTCACGTGCAGGAAGTGCGGTCAGAGCAAGCGGATGGAGATGGGGGCACCACCGGCCGGACAATCGCTCGAGGAGTACATGCGCCTGTTGCAGGAGCGCCTCATGCATCGTCCCAGCTTCGATTGTTTTGGCGGCCACTTCGAACTTCGACCGCCGGTGCCCGAGTTCTGGGAGGTACACTGGGAGACCGCCGGCGAGTAGGCGCGCGTCCTCCCGCGGCGTGTTGGATTCGCAGGCCGACGCCGTCCCTCGACTCGGGGCGCCTCCCCCTCCCGCGGCGGATTGAATCCGCCCGCGGGGCCCGTCAGGCGAGGGCGCCTTCGAGGTCCTCGATCAGATCGTCGGCATCCTCGAGGCCGATGGAGAGGCGGATGAGGTTGTTCTTGATTCCAACGCCGAGGCGCTCCTCGGTGCTGAGTTCGAAGAAGCTCATGAGGGCTGGCTGTTCGATGAGCGACTCGACGCCGCCGAGCGAAGGGGCGATCTGGAAGATCGAGGCGGCATCGACCACGCGCGAGGTCTCGTCCAGATCTCCTGCGACCTCGAAGCTCACCACGCCTCCAAAGCCGGACATCTGTCGGCACGCGGTCTCGTGATCCGGGTGGGATGCGAGCCCGGCATAATGCACGGCCGTCACCCGTGGGTGTGCCTCGAGCCAGTGGGCGACCTTCATCGCCGTGGCGTTCTGGCGCTCGATGCGAATCGGTAGGGTCTTCAGGCCGCGGATCAACAGATAGGCCGCATGCGGATCCATGACGCCACCGAGGATGCCCTGGCAGTCCCGGACCGCATCGATGATGGGTTCCTTGCCGAGAATGACGCCGCCAAGGACGTCGTTGTGTCCGGCGAGGTATTTCGTCGCCGAGTGCAGCACGAGGTCGATCCCGTGATCGAGGGGGCGCTGATTGACCGGCGTAGCAAAGGTCGAATCGATGATCGTGAGCAGGCGGTGGCGCTGCGCGACTTCGGCGATGTGATCGAGATCGACGCAGCGGTTGTACGGATTGGTCGGCGACTCGCTGATGAGAACCCGGGTATTCGGCTGCACGGCCGCCTCGAGCTCGCCCGGGCTCGTGCCGACGACGGTCGCGTCGACCCCGAAGCGGCCGAGCAGTCCGGTGCAGAAATGGCGGGTCCGCCGGTAGCAGTCGTTGGTCAGGATGACGTGCTGGCCCTGGCTCAGGACGGCGAAGAGCGTCGTGGTGATCGCGGCCATGCCCGAGCCGAAGGCGAGTCCGGCTTCGGCGCCCTCGAGAGCGGCACATTTCGACTCGGCGACGTGCGTCGTCGGGTTGCCGTAGCGGCCGTACTCCTCCCGCCGGTTCTGATGACTGTGGTGCGCCGAGAGTTCGGCGGTATCCCGGAAGACGAAGGTCGCTGTCTGGAAGATCGGCGTCGAGATGGCGTTGCCGGGACGGGGACGTTCTTCGCCGCCGTGGATTGCCTGGGTCGCAAGACCCTGCGGCGGTTTCGAGGGCTGGTTTCGACTCATGGTACGGCCGCCTTCGGCGACCCCTCCTGTTCCTGCTCGATCAGACGACGCAGCGTTTCGCGGACCCGCTCGATGTCGTTGGGCAATTCGATCGGTGCGTTGGCATAGGTCCCTGTGATGCCCTCGATCGCTTGCTGATGGTAACGTGCCTTCTGGTCGGCGAACTTCAGACCGTGCGCGGTGGAGATCACGACGACGCGCTCCTGGCGGGCGATCGTCCCGCGCGCGAGCAACTTCAGGAGGACGGCCAGCGCGACTCCGGTATGAGGGCAGTTGAACATGCCGGTGCGGTCGGCGCGTGCCGAGGCGTCGGCGAGTTCCTGCTCGGACGCCTGTTCGACGATCCCGTCGAATGCCTGCAGGATCCGGACCGCCTTCTTGTAGCTGACGGGATTTCCGATCTGGATGGCGCTGGCGAGCGTGGTTTGGGCTTGCACCGGGCGGAACTCCCGGAATCCATTCTTCGAGGCCAGATAGAGAGGGTTGGCATGCTCGGCCTGGGCCACGACGATACGCGGGCGGCGGTCGATGATCCCGAGCGTTTCCATCATCAGGAAGCCCTTGCCCAGAGCACTCACGTTGCCGAGGTTGCCGCCCGGGATGATGATCGTATCGGGGACCTGCCAATCGAATTGCTGAACGATCTCCATGCCGACCGTCTTCTGCCCCTCGATGCGAAGGGAATTCATCGAGTTGGCGAGATAGACGTTTTCCCGCTGGGTCAGTTCCTGGACGGTCGCCATGCAGCCGTCGAAGTCGGTATCGAGCGAAAGGACGTGCGCGCCGTTGGAGATGGGCTGGACGAGTTGCGCGACCGAGACCTTGTTGCGGGGAAGGAGAACGATGGACGGGATCTCGGCCGCCGCGCAATACGCGGCCAGCGCCGCCGACGTGTCCCCCGTGGAGGCGCAGGCGACGGCGGGGATGTCCACACCCTGGCTGCGCATCTGTTTGACGACGCTCACGAGCACGGACATGCCCAGGTCCTTGAAGGAACCGGTGTGCGAGTTGCCGCACTGTTTGACCCAGAGGTCGGGGAGGCCGATTTCACGCCCGAAGCGCTCTGCCCAGAAGAGGTTCGAGCCGCCCTCGTACATGCTGACGATGTTCTCGTCGGAGAGTTGCGGAAGGACCATTTCCTTCCGGCACCACACGCCGGACCCGTAGGGCCATTGGGTGGAGCGAATCCGCCCGTCGAAGAGGGTCTTCCAGGAATCCGGGCTGGTTCGCTTCAGTCGTGCTTCGTCGTGCACGACCTCGAGCAGTTCTGTGCATTTCCGGCAGCGGTAGACGACCTCGAAGATGTCGTACGTTTCGCCACACTCCGGATCGATGCACTGGAACCAGGCTCTGTGCTTCATGCGGTGAACCCTAGCATCGCAATGGCGCCCTTCCGAGTTCGCCGCGAGGTCCCGTTTCCCCGCTCGTAGAGGCCGAGGCCGCCGTCGATTCGCAGCCCGCGGGGGACCGGAGTAGACTTTGGCCGTGCGGAGGTGGTTGCTCAGAGGGGGCCTCGGGCTCGTTCTTCTCGGTGGGCTGGGGGCGGTCTACGTCGATCGGACCATCCATACGGGCTTCGGGGACGGGCGCCCGCGCGGCCCCGTCCGCTACTACGCCGCGCCGCGGCGCATCGGAATCGGGGTGCGTCTGGATGCCTCGGGGCTCTCCCAGGAGCTCGCGGCTCTCGACTACCGGGAGACCGACGGCCCGCCGAGCGAGCCGGGCACCTACCGCCGTCTCGAAGACGGCCTGGAGATCTTCCTGCGCGAGGCACCCTATGCCGGGGCATATGGCGCCCGCCCGCCGCGCCGTGTTCGCCTCCTCGTCGAGGAGGCGCGGGTTCGGGACATTCTCGACGAAGAGGAGGGGGCGGTTGCCTCGTTCGACCTCGAGCCACGCCCGCTCGAAGGCGTCTACGAGGGCCATTGGACGTCGCGTCGCCGTACGCGCCTCGAGGACGTGCCGCCGAAGGTCGTCGACGCGGTCCTGGCAGCCGAAGACGCGCGCTTCCTCGATCACATGGGAATCGATTTCGGATCACTCGCGCGTGCGTTCGAGGCCAACTGGAGGGCGGGTGAGGTCCGGCAGGGCGGAAGCACGATCACCCAGCAACTGATCAAGAACCACTTCCTGACCCAGGAACGCACGCTCTGGCGCAAGATGCGTGAAATCCCGCTCGCCCTCGCTCTCGAGCGGCGCTACACCAAGCGCGAGATCCTCGCGGCCTACCTGGCAAGCGTCTACCTCGGTCACGACCGGTTGGTCGGCGTCCATGGCCTGGCGGAGGGCGCATGGGTCTACTTCGGCAAGGACGTCTCCGACCTGACGCTCGGCGAGGGCGCCATGCTGGCCGGGATCATCCGGGCGCCGAACGCGAACTCGCCCTTGCGTCACCCCGAACGTGCCCGGGTGCGACGGGACCGCGTGCTCGAGCATCTCCAGGAACTCGGGTGGGCGACGGCCGCCGAGGTGGCGGCGGCACGCGCCGAGCCGATCGGACGGCCGCAGACCCGCGGCGCGGCGAGCGAGTCCTACTTCGTTCAGAACGTCGCGTCGGAACTGGCGGCGATCGGTTGGCCATCCGGGGGGCTCCCGACCGGTACCGATGTCTTCACCACGCTCGACGCGCGGCTCCAGGAGATCGTCACCGAAGAGGTCCAGCAGGCGGCCGGGGTGCTCGCGGGCGCCCAGGTGGCCGTGGTTGCCCTCGACCCCCTCTCGGGCGAGATTCGCGCTCTGGCGGGCGGCCGCGATTACCTCGAGAGCCAATTCGATCGCGCGTCGCGCATGCGTCGGCCGGTCGGGTCGATGTTCAAACCCTTCGTTGCGCTCGCCGCCCTTGCCGATCCGGAGGCGGGGATCACCCCGGCCACGCGTCTCCAGGACGCTCCGCTTACCGTGGGGGAGGGCGCCGCGGCCTGGATGCCACGCAATCATGATGGGCGCTTCCGGGGAACGGTCACCCTTCGCGAGGCCCTGGTCGACTCCCTGAACGTGCCTATGGTTCGTCTGGCCGAGCGCGTGGGATTCGAGCGCCTGGCCGCGTTCGGCGACCGTCTGAAGATCCGCTCGGATCCCTTGCCACGCCTGCCGTCGATCGCTTTGGGGTCGTTCGAGTCCTCCCTGCTCGATGTGACCGCTGCCTACACACTTTTTCCGGGCGGCGGCGTTCGCGTCGAACCCTTCTCGGTTCGCGCGGTCAAGGCGCCTTCCGGCATCGTCTTGCACCACCGTGAGCCGGCCGAGGTCGAACTGACCCCGACGGCTCCGAGTTACGTCGTGCACAGCATGCTCGAGGACGTCGTCGACGAGGGCACGGCGCAGGGGTTGCGCGAGGCCGGCGTCAAGGCGGCGTTCGCCGGGAAGACCGGTACGACGTCCGAGCAGCGCGACGCCTGGTTCGTCGGCTATACGCCTTCCCTGGTGCTGGGGGTGTGGGTGGGGTTCGACGACGACCGGCCGCTGCCCGGTGGAGCGGCGCAACTCGCCGTGCCCCTGTGGGGGTCGATCGCGCGTCGAGCGTTCGCGGGCGGATCGCTCGAACCCTTTCGGCGGCCCGCCGGGGTCGAGGAGATCGAGATCGACGCGGCCAGCGGCCTGCGTGCGGCACCGGGGTGCGAGCAGGCCGTCTCGGAGGTCTTCGTCGCGGGCACGGCTCCGGCGCGCTCCTGCGACGAGTGGAAGACCGGCGCGACAAAGGTATCGTCCTAGCGAGGCATGGCGAAGACGTCGAAAGAGGAAAGCCGGTCGCCGGTCGCCGCGATCGGCCACCGGATCATCGCACTGGCGTTGTTCACGGGGAGCCTGGTGCGCTTCGTGGCTTCGAGCTTGAGGGCGTCTTTGCGCCACGGTTTGCCTCTTCGAATCGTCGTCTTGCAGGTCTACGAGATCGGCTATCGCTCCCTGCCGCTCACGGCGATCGCCGCGTTCGCGATCGGGCTCGTCATGGCCATGCAGACGATGTTCCTGCTCAAGAAGTTTGGCGTCATGCAATACGTGGCCGTCGGCGTGGGCCTCGGCATGACCCGGGAACTCGGCCCCGTGATCACGGCCTTGATGGTCGCCGGTCGGTCGGGTTCGGGCATCAGCGCGGAATTGGGCTCCATGCGGGTCACGCGTCAGATCGACGCCCTTCGGGTTCTCGCGGTCGACCCCGAGCGCTATCTGGTCGGCACCCGGATTGCCGCGTGCATGATCGCGTTGCCGCTTCTGACGGCAATCTCGGACCTGCTCGGCATTTTGGGCGGGGCTCTCATCGCGACGACTCTAGGCGGGGTGACGCCCGAGGGCTACGTCGAGACCACACTTTACTACGTCACCTTGTCCGACCTCTTGACGGGACTTGCGAAGACGGTCTTCTTCGCCCTGATCATCTCGGGCGTCGCGGCCTACTATGGCTTCCACACCGAAGGAGGGACCAGCGGCGTCGGTCGTTCGACGACCGCCACCGTCGTCGTCTCGTCGCTCATGATCTTCGTGTCCGACGTCTTCATGACCCAGCTTCTGGTGAGCCTTGGCTACTGATCCGGCAGGAGGCGGGAGCGCTTCGGCGATCGAGTTCCGCGACGTGCGCAAATCGTTCGGGGACAACCGTGTCCTGCGCGGCGTGGATCTGTCCATCGGTCGCGGGGAGACGCAGGTCATCCTGGGCAGCAGCGGTTCGGGGAAATCGGTGCTGGTGAGCATGCTGGTCGGGCTGCTGGCGCCGGATTCGGGTGCCGCGATCATCGACGGCGTGGACGTCTCCAGCTATACCCGGGCAGAGCAATGGCAGTCCGTGTGGCTCAAGACCGGATTCCTCTTCCAGGGTTCGGCTCTCTTCGACTCGATGACCGTCGGTGAAAACATCGCTTTTCCGCTGCACCAGCATACCGATCTCGACGAAGGAGCCATTGCCGAGCGCGTTGCGCGTGTGCTCTCCTGGATCGATCTCGCCGGGATCGAAGAGAAGATGCCGAGCGAGCTTTCGGGCGGGATGCAAAAGAGGGTCGGGCTTGCGCGAACGGTCGTTCTCGAGCCCGAGATCGTGATCTACGACGAGCCGACCACCGGGCTCGATCCCCTGACCTCGGATACGATCAGCGAGCTCATCCTGCGGCTCCAGAAGGAGCGGACCGTCACCTCGATCGTGGTCACCCACGACGTGCGCTGCGCTTTTCTGGTTGCCGACCGCGTCGCAATGCTCGACGAAGGAAGAGTTCTGGTGGAGGGGCCGCTGGACGAGGTCAAGGACAGCGATGTCCCGAAACTGCGGGCGTTTCTGTATGGTTGAGCGAAGGTATGGCGGGCGGTAGTGAGCGCAAACGCGAAGCGATCGTCGGGATCTTCGTCCTTCTGGCGATCGGTGTCGCGGCCTTCATGATCGTGATGCTCGGCCGGGAGCAGCGCATCTTCGAGGAGCGTTTCGTGTTGCGTGCGATCTTCGGGAACGTGAGCGGGATGCGGGCGGGAGCGCCCGTCTTCGTGGCCGGTCTCTCGGTCGGGACGGTCGAACAGCTGCGTTTCGTCGAGCCGGGGCAGGCGCGGCGCGCCGATGGGCCTCGCGCTGGCGGGCCCATCGGCGACAGCGGGCAGGTGGCCGAGATCGAGGTCGTCCTCAAGATCGAGGAGCGCTTCCGCCCGCAGATTCGTCTCGACTCGGTGGCCACCGTCGGGTCGGTGGGACTGCTTGGGGACAAATCGATCGAGATCTCCGTCGGAAGTGGCGCCGAGCCGATGGTGGAGCGGGGCGCGGTACTCACGACGGTCGACCCGATGTCGCTCACCGAGGTGCTCGACGAGGTGCAGCCCATGGCGTCGAAGTTGGACCAGATCCTGGGCGACATCGCGGGCCTCACCGGAGAGATGACGAGCGAAGATTCGGCCCTCATGGCCGGTCTCGACAGCCTGAGCGACATCCTCCAGAAGATCGATCGCGGAGAGGGGACGATCGGCTCGTTGGTGAACTCGCCGAAGACGGTCGACGAGTTGGATGAGCTCCTGGCTTCGGCGAACGAAACCATCGAAGGAATCCGGGCGGCCACGGTGGATCTACCGCCGACCATGGCCTCGGTGCGTCAGGTAGCCGCCGAGGTCGAGCAGCTTTCGGTATCGCTGCGCCGCAGCGCCGAGCGCTTTCCCGCGATCACGGTTGAGCTCGAAGAGATCGTGCACAATCTTCGTCTGGCGTCGGAGGCTCTTCCGACGTTGAGCGTGCAGGCGGAGCAGGGGGTTCGCAAGGCGACGGATGTCTTCGACGCGGCCGGGAGAAGCATCCTGTTGCGCGGGAACATGCCCGCAGAACCCGACCGCTTGCCGACCGGATTGAGCCGCGGTTCGCCGGGCGCGGGGAGCACGGGTGCGGACTGACGCCCTCATCCGCTTGCTGGCCGTGGCCGCGATGGTGGTCGCCGCGGCGCCGCTCGCGTCCTGCGGCGGTACGCGGCGCAGCGTGAATCCCGGGATCCGGGAGCGGGCCCGGACGCTGGAGGAGGCGAGCCACGAGACCGCGCTGCGCGGCGATCTGCCCCGGGCGGTGGTCCTCGAAGAGCGTGCCGTCGACGCCTACCGCAGCATCGACGACGTCGAGGCCGTGGCCGCGGGGCTGAACCGACTGGGAAATCTTCGGCAGCGCGACGGCGACCTCGCGGGCGCGCAACGGGCCTACCGGGAGGCCGCGGAACTCGCCCGACCTGGCGCCGCGATCGCGGAGGAGGCGGCCGCGGAGAACAACCTCGGCACGCTTTGCGAGGTGCGGGGCGACGTTGCCGGGGCGCGATCGCACTACCAGAAGGCTCTCTCGCTTGCCGAGCAGGCAGAGGCACCGGCCGTCGAAGCGGCCGCGTTGAACAACCTTGGACTTCTCGACCTTGCCGAGGGCGCGTCCGCGCGCGCCCGGGCGCGCTTCGAAGAGGCACTCGCGATCGACCGCGCGCAGGACGATCGGGCGGGTGAGGCGACGCGGTTGCGCAACCTCGGTACCCTGCATCGGCGG
>JAPOLW010000010.1:0-17904 GCA_029976905.1 bacterium
GACACCTGGGTGACGGGGCCGACCGGAACCAACGTCATGGACCTCGTCGTCGCACTTGGCGGCTCGGGCGGGAACGGTTTTAAGGTGTAAAACGACGAATTGGATGAGGTTGGACGCCGACCGCCGGACTTGGGTGGTTGACAATTTCCATTGAAAAAACTAGGCTCCGATCAAGCACGCATTCAAACGCAATGTCATCGGGCTGGACGAGGTGAGGCCTGCCCGCCGCGACCGAATCCACGGTCTGCGGATGGCAAGACGCGCTGGCGTGAGGGGGTGAGGGGATGTTGCACGCGGAGGCCGGACGCGCCCGGGCTTGCCCGGAGGATTCAACGATGACCCAGGCTTCGCTCGAGGAGCAGAAGATCGTGGGGCTCGCCGAGGAGTATGGGCTCGGCAAGGTGCAGGCAGTCGCTCCGGCACCCCGCGGCTGGACGCGCTCCGCGCCGCATCAGAAGAACTTTCTCGTCGATGCCGGCCGCAGCAAGGTCATCTTCCGCTTCGATGACAGGCGCGGTGAAATCGATCTCAAGCGCGAGACGGATCTCTTTCTCTATCTGCGCAAGCACGGATTCCCGTGCCCTCAACCGATCCCGGATCGCAAGAGCCGCCACTACCGCGACGTCGGTGGCGCGCGACTGACGGCCTACAAGAACATCGATGGGCTGCGGCCCGACGTGGAGGCGTTGAGCCCCGCGCAGATCGAAGGAGTCGGGCGGGCGCTCGGCGAGATGCACCTCATCTGCAAGGGCTACAAGAAGGGGATCGAAAACCGGTTCAGCTTCGAGCGGGTCGCCGATCTCTACGAAGAGATCCGCCCGCGGTTACCGGACTACTTTCGCCGCATCACCCGGATTCTCGACGACGAGGTGGACTACCTTGCGGACTATCTCGAGGGGAAGCTCCCCAAGGGGGTCATCTACGCCGACCTGCTCTCCGAGAACGTTCTGCTCAAGGGCAACAAGTTGGTGGGCATCGTCGGGTTCGACGCGGTCTGCCGCGGCAAGTTCATCTTCGACCTCGCCACGGCCGTGAATGCGCTCTGCTATGTGAACGGCACGTACGACGTCAAGCGTTTCGAGACCGTCATCGCCGGGTACGAATCGATCCGCACACTTTCCCTGGCGGAATGGGATTCCTTCCCCAACGAGCTGCGTTTCTCGGCCTTTCGCTTCACCGTGACGCAATTGCGGGAGATCCTGGAACTGCCCGATGCGGGCACGTGTCTGGCGCTCATCACCGAGGGGCGGTTGCCGGCCCGCTCGGAGGATCGTCGCGCCACGGCTCTCCATGGATTCCAGGGGTTCTTCGACCGACTGTCGATTCTGCGTCGGGAGCGTGACGGCGGCATGGAGTCCATGCTCCTCGCGATGGCGACCGGGTACGATTACCGGAAGTATCAGAAGGTAAAGGCAGTCGGCCGCAAGGCCAGGTAGGCGCTCTCGTGGAGAAATTCTTCGAGGGGATCCTCCGGGAGATCGGAGAGGATCCGGACCGGGAAGGCCTGCGAAAGACACCGGCGCGCTGCGCGAAGGCCCTTCGTGAATTGACCCGCGGCTACGAACAGGACGCCGAGGAGATCGTCAAGGGAGCCCTCTTCACCGAGGACTACTCCGAGATGATCATCATGAAGGACATCGACTTCTACTCGCTTTGCGAGCACCACATGTTGCCCTTCTTCGGCAAGGTCCACATGGCCTACCTGCCCAGCGGGAAGATCGTGGGGATCTCGAAGATGGCCCGCCTCGTCGATGTCTTCGCGCGCCGGCTTCAGGTGCAGGAGCGCATGACGACCCAGATCGCCTCCCTCTTCATGGACACGCTCGATGCCGAGGGAGTCGCTGTCGTCGTCGAGGCCGAGCATCTGTGCATGCGGATGCGGGGTGTCGAGAAGCAGAACTCCTACGTCGTCACGAGCGCGATGTTCGGCGTTTTCCGGGATCACCAGGAGACGCGCGAGGAGTTCATGAACCTCATCGGTCACCGTCGCGCCTGAGGCGCCCCGTTGCGGCTGAGGGGCCCCGTTGCTTCTGAGGGGAACCGTTGCGCCTGAGGCGCACCGTCGCGGCTGAGGGGCCCCGTCGCTTCTGAGGCGCCCCGTTGCGGTTGAGGGGCCCCGTCGCTTCTGAGGCGCCCCGTTGCGGTTGAGGGGCACCGTCGCGCCTGAGGGGCACCGCTGCGCCTGAGGGGCCCCGCTGCGCCTGAGGGGCCCCGTCGCGCCTGAGGCGCCCCGTCGCTTCTGCGGCGCACGCCGGAGCATCGGGCGGGCTCCCCGGAGCTGGTCTGCCGGGGCCCCGGTTGGCTCGGGGCGTATTTCCCCCAGACCCCTATTTTCGGGGGGCACGCCCGGTTTTCCGGGGTTGACGGCTGGCCTGCGCGCGCGCCCGACCCGGACCCCGCTTTGCCTGGTCCCCTCGCGTCGATGGGATACGCCGTGCCCCTTTTCGGCGAGATCGGAGCGAGGGGAGAGGGCCCTTCCGCCCTGAACCGGCGAATCCCGTATGCGGAGTTGCCTTTCCCGTAATCTTGTTCTTGCATCCGGTGACGACTTTGTACTAAGACGACTAGGTAATCTTACTTACCATTCCCCTAGCCACCCCCTCCGGAGCATTCATGAGTCACTTCTTCGACCCCATTGCTGTCCTTTATTTCGGAATCGTCGGAGGCTTTGCCGTCGGCCTCCTCGTTCTTCGCCCTCGGTCCTGACGCCGCCCGCAGCCAGGCATCGAGCTGCGGCAGCAGCGGAAGGTCGGCCGACGCCCAGTCGAGACCCCTGGCTTCCGCCATGTCGACCCACCGGAGTTCCTCGTGCTCCCGGGCGACCGGTGTCCCGGAGGCCAACCGCGCAAGATACACGTCGAGCACGATCTTCTTGTCCTGCGAGTATTCTCGGCCGAGAATTCCGAGTGGACGGATGACGCATCCGAGTTCCTCGCGTATCTCGCGAACGAGAGCGTCCTCGGGGGATTCTCCCGCCTCGACCTTGCCGCCGGGGAACTCCCAGAGTCCCGCGTCGGCCATGGTCGTGGAGCGCAAGGCGACCAGAAATCGCTCGCCCTCCAGGAGGGCCGCTCCGACGACGTGAACGAAGCCTAGAAGGTTGCCCACCACGGCGTGTGCGTCTCGCCGCGAGGCTCGATCGTCACGTTGAAACGCGACAGGAGGGTCCCCTGCGCCCGCTCCATCTCTGCCTTGGTGATGTTGAACTCGATCATGGCCTGGATGTGGGCGACCTCCGCAGCGGCGAGATCATTCTGGAATTTCAGAAGGTCGGTCGTGGTCACCATGCCGACCTCGTAGCGCTTGGTCTGGTTGCGCAGATTTTGCTGGCTCAGCTCGCGCGTGATGCGGGTCGTCTCGATGCGCTCCTGGTCGGAGAGGAGTTCGGTCACGGCACGTCCGACCTCGGTGCTGACGTCCGCGACGACCTGTCGATAGCGGGCGAAGGATTGCTGCTCCTCCACGCGGGCTCGGGTCGCCCGCGCCCGCGCCCCGGCGTTTCCGATTGGAATCTCGATGCGAATGCCTGCCTGGTATCCGTAGAACCGGCCATCGACCATCGTGTCGAGGGCATCGCCCCAGTTCCCCTGGAAGTACTCGGTCTCCGGAGTGTCGTTCTGGCCGGCGAGTCCGTTGACGCCAATCGTTCCGAAGAGGTCGATTTTCGGCAGGACACCGTTTTCCTGCAGAGCCGTGTTGAGCTCCCGTCCTTTGATGGCGAGCCGCGCCGCGGCGATCTCGGGACGGCTCTCCATGGCGATCTGCAGGGCCTCCTCCACCCGGACCTCGATCTCCTCACTCGTCGGCGTGTCGATCGGCCGAACCGCCCGGGGCAGGAAGGGATTCTCGCTGGGAAGGTAGACCTGCTGGCGCAAGAGCAAGCGGGCCTGTTCGAGCTCGTTTCTGGCGACGATGACCTCTTCCTTGCGCCGGGCCGCCTCCGCCTCGCTTTCGAGCACGGCCACCGGCGGGAGAACGCCGACGTCCACGCGCGTGCGATTGTCGCGTACCGTCTTTTCCGCCAACTCGAGCGAGCCCTTGAGCACGTCGAGGCGCTCCTCGAGGCCAACGACGGCCCAGTAGCTGGCGATCACGCGGCGGATGAAATTGGCCACGGCGGCCCGATAGTTTTCGATCGAGGCGTCGGTGGCCGCTTCGGCGACGCGGATCCGCAGACTGGTGAAGTAGAGGCCGAAGCCGCGCAAGAGGGGTTGGTTCAGAGAGGCGGCGATTTGTGGAACGAACTGGGGATTGAAGAGCTGGAAGGGCCGATCGAGACCACCGAGAAGCGCATCGTTGGTCGAGCGCGCGTTGTCCCAATCCAGGGAGAACGCGCCGCCGCTGCGCAGAAGTTTGCTCAGGCCGAAATCCCAGTTGCCGTTGGTCGTGCTGACCCGCAGGGAGTCCTCGGACCCGGCGTTCAGCACATTGCTGATCGGAGTGGCGTTCCGCCGAAAGCCGAGATCGATTCCGAAGAGGGGATCGAATTGTGCTTGCGCCTCGAGGATCCCCGTTTGTTGCCCCAGGGGCGTGAGCGACTCGGCGATCACGCCCGGGTTGTTCTGGATGGCGGTGAGCACGGCGTCGCGCAGGGTCAGCTGGGCGGGCGCATCCCGTAGACCGCTGACGTACGGATTTTGCGGTTCGCGCGTGGGAAGCTCGTACTGGGCGGTCAGAACCTGCCAGATCGAGGGTTCGTCGAGAATTTCGTCGCGCGCGTTCTGCGAGGCGCCGGCGGCCGAGGATGGTTGCGACGCCGCGGGCGCCGTCTTCTCCGCCGCCGGGGTCCCGGTCTCCTGGGCCGATAGGGGGGGAGCGACCACGAGGAGCAGGGCGGCGGCTCCCAGAAGCGCACTCCACCACGTCGGTCGGGACCGCTCGCGGGAGGTCGTTCTCCCCGGGCCCTGCGTTCGTCTCCCCGGGTTCTGCGCGCGCTGGCGCCTGGAGGAGAACTTCTGCACGACACTTTCGCGTAACGCCGGGCGCGGGGGTTTGTCAACGAAATCGAGTTCGTTCGATGGTACCCGCTCCAACCATTTCTCCGGTCCTGGGTTCGTTCGTGGGTCGACTCGCCTTGACTGCCACTGGGGCCTTCGCTAGCCACCCCGGGTGATGCCCGGGCGGAACGAGGAGGCTGTCCTCGCCTCCGCCGGGGCCTCCGTCGCGCCATGACGCCAGCACCCCAGAAGAGGTATCTTCTCGCCCCCGGGCCCACCCCGGTGCCCGAAGAGGTTCTGCTCGCCATGGCAGCACCGACCATCCACCATCGCACGCCCCAGTTCGAGGCGATGGTCGGTGAGGTCCGCGACGGACTCAAGCAGGTCTGGCAGACCGAACAGGACGTTCTCGTGCTGGCGTCGTCGGGCACCGGCGCCATGGAGGCGTCGGTGGTCAACACGCTCAGCCCCGGCGACGTCGCCATCGTCGTCAACGCCGGCAAGTTCGGCGAGCGTTGGACGAAGATCTGCCGCGGGTATGGCATCGAGGTCGAGGAAATCGAGGTCGAGTGGGGCGAGGCCGTCGATCCGGCTGCGGTCGAGGCGATCCTGCAACGCCGACCAGAGGTCCGGGCGGTGCTCGTCCAGGCCAGTGAAACCTCGACGACCGTGCTCCATCCAATCGAGGACCTCGCCGCGCTCACCCGAGACCGCGACACGCTTCTCATCGTCGATGGAATCACGTCGGTCGGCGTCGTCGACATGCCGATGGACCGCACCGGGATCGATATCCTCGTTTCGGGTTCGCAAAAGGCCTTCATGCTTCCGCCAGGGCTCGCCTTTGTTGCCTTCTCGGAGAAGGCGTGGAAGGCGAGTGAGAGTGCGACGCTCCCCAAGTTCTACTTCGATCTCGCCCGCGAGCGTGCGAGCCAGCAGAAGAATACGACCGCCTACACGCCTGCGATCAACCTGATGTACGGCCTACGCAAGGCGCTGGGTTTCATGCTCTGCGAGGGGCTCCCGGAGCTTTTCGCACGCCATGACCGGCTTGCGCGCGCGACCCGCGCCGGGGCCCGGGGGCTTGGCCTCCCTCTGGTGGCGGAAAAGTCCCCAAGCCCGGCGGCCACCGGCGTCTTCCTGCCCGACGGCGTTCCGGGAGGCGACCTACAGAAGTATCTTCGCAACGCCGTAGGTGTCGAGGTCGCGGGCGGCCAGGATCGATTCAAGGGTCGGATCCTACGCCTGGCCCACCTGGGCCACGTCGGTCCGTTCGACGTCGTGACCGGCATGGCGGCGCTGGAATTCGGATTATCGCGTTTTGGTGTCGAGGCGCCCTGGGGTCGCGGCGTTGCGGCGGCCGAGGGCTTCCCCCCGCCGGCCACTCGCTGACGGCGGCGAGGAGGAGAAAGAGCCGATGTCGTTCCGAATTCTCGTGTCGGACAAGCTCGCCCGCGAGGGCCTCGAGCGCCTGGAGGGAGAGTCGGAAATCGAATTCGATCACCGACCCGGCTTGCCCCCGGACGAGCTCCTGGCCTGCATCGGCGAATATGACGCCTTGATCGTTCGCAGCGGCACCAAGGTGACCGAAGAGGTCATTGCGGCCGGCACCCGTCTGCGGGTGATCGGGCGCGCCGGCATCGGGGTCGACAACGTCGCCGTCGCCGCGGCAACCCGCCGTGGCATCGTGGTGATGAATACGCCCGGAGGCAACAACGTGACCACGGCGGAGCATGCCATCTCGATGGCCCTCGCCTGCGCGCGCCACATCCCTGCCGCCGACGCCTCGCTGCGGGAGGGGCAGTGGGAGCGGTCTCGCTTCACCGGCACCGAGGTGACCGGGAAGACCTTCGGCGTGGTCGGACTGGGCAACATCGGCCGGGTCGTTGCCGACCGCGCTGCCGGACTTTCGATGAAGGTGCTCGCTTTCGATCCCTTCGTCACGCCCGAGACCAAACCGCTCGAGGTCGAAATGGTCTCTCTCGAGCAGCTCTTCGAACGCTCCGACTTCATTTCGGTACACGTGCCGCTGACCGCCGAGACCCACAACCTGATCGATGCGAAGGCCATCGAACAAATGCGACCGGGCGTGCGCATCATCAACTGCGCGCGGGGCGGCCTGATCGACGAAGCGGCGCTCAAGGATGCGCTCGACAGCGGCCAGGTCGCGGGCGCGGCGCTCGACGTCTTCGTCGACGAACCGCCGCCGAGCGACCACCCGTTGCTCGGGCTTCCCGGCGTGGTCGTGACCCCGCATCTCGGAGCGTCGACCGGGGAGGCGCAGACGAATGTCGCGATCGCGATCGCGGAGCAGGTCGGCGCCTTCCTTTGTCGCGGTGCGATCTCGGCCGCCGTCAACATGCCCGCGCTCACCTCCGAGCAGCGAGAGCATCTCGGCCCCTACCTCGATCTCGGAGAAAAACTCGGTTCGCTCGCGGCGCAGCTCGGGGCGACCGAATCGGCAGGTGCCCCGGTGTCGCTGGAGATCGAGTATCGCGGAGAAGTGGGTGACCTCGGAACCAAGACCGTGACCGCCGCGATCGTGCGCGGCCTTCTCCGGTCGATTCTCGGGGACGACTTGAACTACGTCAGTGCTCCGGTCATCGCGCGCGAGCGGGGCATCTCGGTGCAGGAGACACTGTCCACGCAATCCAGCGACTATCGAAATCGCATGTCGGTCGCGGTCCAATTTGCTTCGGGTGCCCGTCATCAGGTCGCCGGGGCGGTTTTCGGGCGCAAGACGGTCCGTCTGGTGAAGATCAACGACTTCTTCCTCGAAGCCGTCCCCGAAGGATTCATCCTCATGCTCTACAACCGGGATGTTCCGGGCGTGGTCGGTCAGGTGGGGACCCTGTTGGGCAAAGGTCAGGTCAACATCGCCGGGCTCGAATTGGGTCGCGAGGGAGTCGGGGAGCGGGCGGTGTCGCTCTTCCATGTCGACGACCCGGTGCCCGACGCCGTCCTGGACCAGGTTCGGGAGCTTCCCGAAGTCCTCAAGGCAGCCTTGCTGCGTCTCTAGGGAGAGCACGTGCCGACGCTGATCATCGTAGGAGCCCAGTGGGGGGACGAGGGCAAGGGCAAGGTCGTCGACCACTTCGCAGCGCACGCGGACATGGTGGCCCGCTATCAGGGAGGCAACAACGCCGGGCACACGCTGGTCGTCGACGGTGAGCGCACGGTCGTCCATCTGATTCCGGCCGGCGTGCTGCATCCGGGCACCACATGCGTGCTCGGCAACGGTGTGGTCATCGACCCCAGCGTGCTCTGCGAGGAGATTTCCGGTCTGCAGAAGCGCGGCTACCTTGGCGATCCCGCGCAATTGCGGATCGACGAACGCGCCCATGTCATCCTGCCGGTCCACCGCCTGCTCGATCGCGCGCGCGAGCAATCCCTGGCCGATCGGGCGATTGGGACGACCGGTCGTGGCATTGGGCCTTGCTACGAAGACAAGGCGGCGCGCCGGGGCGTGCGCATGGTCGACATGCTCGACCCGAGCTACTTTCGCGACGCGGTCGACAAGATCCTCGCGGAGCGCGGCCCTCTGCTGAAGCTCTATGGGGAGGAGCCGCCGTCCCGCGAGGAGATTTGTGCGGAGTACGACGGTCATGCCGAGCGACTGCGCCCGTATGTGACCGATGCGACCGAGGTGATCGCAGATGCCATCGCGACCGGCAAACGGATCCTCTTCGAGGGCGCCCAGGCGGCGATGCTCGATGTCGATCACGGCACCTACCCCTTCGTCACCTCGTCGAATACGGTCGCGGGCGTCGTCGGCTCGGGCGCCGGTGTGGCCCCCAAGCACGTCGGGCGGGTTCTGGGGATCGCCAAGTCCTATACCACGCGGGTGGGGGCCGGACCCTTTCCGACCGAACTCGAGGACGAGGTCGGTGCCCGATTGCGACAGGTGGGGGGCGAGTTCGGGGCGACCACGGGTCGGCCCCGACGCTGCGGGTGGTTCGATGCGGTCGTGGTTCGGCAGGCGGCCCGGCTGTCGGGTCTGTCGGGAATCGCACTCACCAAACTCGACGTTCTCTCTGGCATCCACCCGCTCAAGATCGCCACGGCCTACGAATCGGGTGGTCGGCGCTACGACCGCGTGCCCGCGAGCGTCTCCGCGTTGGCGGGGGCCAGGCCGGTATACGAGGAGCTCGACGGGTGGTCGGAAGACCTGAGCGGAGCCCGGCGCTTCGAGGATCTTCCGACGGCGGCGCAACGGTACATTTCCCGGATCGAGGAGTTGACCGCGACCCCGGTCACCCTGATTTCGGTCGGGGCCGAGCGTGAGGAGACCATTCTCCTGCGGGACCCGTTCCTGCTTTGAGGTCGCCGCGTCTTCTTCCGTGCGACTCGATTGACCCGCTGCACCGGTCCCGATAGGCGACCAAAGAAGATGCCCGCCGCACTGGTCACAAAGAATTTGCGTCGCTCCTACGACGAGCGCGAGGCGGTACGGGGTATCTCTCTGGAGGTCAACGAGGGCGAGATTTTCGGTCTTCTCGGCCCCAACGGCGCCGGTAAGACGACCACGCTCTCGATGATTTCGACCCGCATCCGTCCTACCTCGGGGGACGCCTGGGTTTTCGGCAAGCACGTGGTCAAGGACGTGCATGCGGCGCGCCGCCTGTTGAACGTGGCTCCCCAGGAAGAGGCCCTCTACCCCGGGCTCACCGGCCAGGAGAATCTCGAATTCTTCGCCCGTCTCTACGGGGTACCGCGAGGCGAGCGTTCCGCGCGGGTCGAGGAGGCCCTCGAAGCCGTGGAACTGTCGGGACGACGTCACGATCCGGTGCATGCCTATTCGGGGGGGATGAGGCGGCGCCTGAACCTGGGGTGTGCCCTCGTCAGCGGGCCCCGCATCGTTCTGCTCGACGAACCCACCGTCGGCGTCGATCCGCAGTCGCGCGTGCACATCTTCCAGGCGGTCCACAAGCTGCGCGAGGCCGGGGTGACCATCCTGTACACGACCCACTATCTGCAGGAAGCCGAGGACCTCTGCGATCGCATCGCCATTCTCGACGAAGGGCAGATCGTGGCGCTGGGGACCCTGCCTGAACTGCTCTCCCTCTCGACGGCCTCGGAAGTCATCGAACTTCGTTTCGTCGCACCTCTCGAGGAGTCCGAACAGGCCTCTCTTGCGGCACTCGCCGGCGTCCAGAAGGTCGAGGCCAGCGGGTCGCTGGTGCGCCTCTTCGCCTCCCATGCCGAGCCGGTTCTCGCGGCCTTGTGCGGGGGGAAGGGGGCACCGCGACCGATCGTGCAGATCCGGGTCACGCCGGTTTCGCTCGAGACGATTTTCATCGAACTCACCGGAAAGGAGCTGAGGGACTGATGCGTCGCGCCGTCTCGACCCTGGTCCTGTCGTTTGCCCTGCTCGTCGGGATGCCTGCCGCGGCCTACGTGGCCGGCGGGCCCATGCAGACGACCCAGAGGATTCTGGCGTCCTCCAATGCCATCGTCACCGGCCCCGGCGAGCGGGATGCCAAGCTGGCCGCGCTCAAGGAGTTGCTGCGCGATTTCCTCGACACCGACGCGCTCGGGCAGAAGTCGATGGGCAAGAACCTCGACGGAACCACCGCCGAACAGCAGGCGCGCTTCTTCGCGCTCTTCCGGGATCTCTTCGTGCGTACCTACGTGCAACGGCTTCTCCTCTTCGACGCACCGGATTTCGCCTTCGCCGAGGAGGAGATCGACGGGGATCGGGCACATATCGGCACCCGGATCGTGACACCGCGTGATCGCTTCTCGGTCGACTACGACATGGAGCGGACGGCGTCGGGTTGGAAGGCTACCGACATCTTCATCGAGGACGTGAGCCTATCCGCCAATTTCCAGTCGCAATTCGCCAAGGCGCTGTCCAAGAATTCCTTCGACGACCTGATGGACCGGCTCGATCGCAAACTGCACGGGAAGAAAAAAGCGAGCGCCGACGAGGGTTGAGCGATGGTCGCCGTCTTCTGGAAAGACGTGCGCCTGATCCTGCGTGATCGGGTCGCTCTGGTCGGCTCGCTCGTCGTGCCCATCGTCATCATCAGCCTGATCGCTGGAGCCCTGCTCGACAACGGGGATCGTACCCGATTGCTCTTGCCGGTCGTCGACGAGGATCAGGGGCCGGTCGCAACGGCCTTCCAGAAACTTCTCTCCGAGCATGCCGAAGTGCGGCCCGTGAGTCGGGCCGAGGCAGAGCGCCTCGTGCGCGACGACAACGATGCCGCAGCGGCTCTGGTCTTCCCCACCGGCTTGAGCCGGGCCTACCTGCAGGGGCGCCCGGGCGGGATCGAATTGCTCACCGATCCGGCGCAGGCCCATGGCTTGCAGGCAATCCGGATGCTGCTCCTGCTGATGGACCGGGAGGCGCAGGCTCTGGCGGATCCGTTGTCCGAGAACCTCATCCCGATCGAGAAGCAAAGCCTCACCGGCAGCCGCGGCGAGGTCGACTCGTTCGACGAGAACGTCCCGGGCTTCACTTTGCTCTTCGTCCTCATCGCGGTGATTTTCGGAACGTCGATGGCGCTGCATGACGAGCGGGATTGGGGCACCTTGCCGCGGTTGCTGGTGGCGCCCGCGGGATTCACCTGGATGGTGCTCGGCAAGCTCGGGGCGCGATTCGTCCTCGGCCTCGGCCAGATGTTGGTTTTGCTCGCGTGGGCACACCTTTTTTTCGGAGTCTCCCTCGGACCATCGATCGCCGCGATCGTCGCGCTCTCCGCGGCCATGGTCTTCACGACGGTATCGGTGGGCCTGGTCGTCGCCGGTCTGGCACGAACCCGCGAGCAGACGCAACCGCTCAGCCTCGCCATCGTCATGCTGGTCTCGCTGCTCGGCGGCCTCTGGTTTCCCCCGGAATTCGTTCCCGAATGGATGCGGGCACTCCAGCCGGGCGTCTACACGAGCTGGGCGATGCGCGGTATGAACGATCTTGTGCTACGAGAGCGGGGTCTGTGGGAGATCGGGTTTTCTCTGGCGATGCTGTCCGGATACGGCCTCGTCACCCTCGTCATCGGCATGCGTCTGTTTCGAGCGCGCCACAGCGCGCGCTGAGGAAAGCGGAAGCGGAGGAGCATCGGCAGCGATGTTGCGGGAAGTCGTACGAGCCGTCGCCATCCTCATTACGGGGTTCTGGCTGCCGTGGTCTGCGAGCCAGAGCCGGGCCGCCGGGGTGCCCAGGTCACAGAAGCTGGGATTGGACGAGTACGTGGCGCGTGCGGTCGAGGCCGCTCCGGAACTCGACGTCGCCCGCTGGGCGGTCCTCAGCCAGCAGGCCGATCTGCAAAAGGCGAGGGCGTCGTCGTTCCTTCCCGAGTTCACGGCGACCAATACCTTCGGCTTCGCACGGCGGGCGCGGGGAACGGTCCTGGAGTCGCCGGATACGGTGGATACGCGTGCGTTTGGGCCGTTCAATCGCGTCGAAATCCAGCTCGTGCAGCCCCTGTTCACCTGGGGAAAGATCACCTCGGGGATCGAAGCCGCCACGCACGCCGTGGGGGTCAAGATTGCCGAGCATGACGGCGTCGAGGCGGCCGTCGTCGAGCAGACCAAGACGCTGTACTACAACATCGTCCTGGCGCGATCGGTGCGGGGCATCCTGGAAGAGACCCGTGATGGATTCGACGACGCTCTCGAGACGGCGCGAGAGCGTCGTGAGGACGGGGACGTGGACATCACGGAGATCGACCTCCTCTATCTCCGGGTTGGGCGGGCCGAGATCGCCAAGGAGATTCCGAAGCTGGTCGCGGGCGAGACCGCGGCGCTCGAAGCCCTGCGGGTGCTCGCGGGCGGGGAGCCGGGTTCTCCTCTCGACGTGCGCGACGGCTTACTCGACCCCGAAGAGGTGGCGCTGGCACCGGTCGAGCACTACCTCGCCGAACTCTACGACGTGAGTCCGGCCTGGCGGCAGATCGAGCAGGGAGTCGAGGCGCAGGTCGACGAGCTCTCGCGCACCGAGGCCGAGTATTTTCCGGATCTCCTCTTCACTGGATACTTCGGTTACTCGTATGCGCCCGACCGGGATCGGCAGCTCAATCCGTTCGCCTGGGATCAATTCAACTTTCTGCGGGGCCCGGGCGGATTTCTCACCGTGCGCTGGCCGCTCAATTTCCACATCACCGCGACCAAGGTGCAAAAGGCGCGCGCGGAATTGGGTCACCTGGAAGCGCGACGGCGCCAGGCCCGGCAGGGGCTGGCGGTCGAGCTGGTGAGTGCCTACGAAGGTGCCGTGGAGAACCGAAAGGCCGTCGAGGATCTCGAGGATGGCCGCAAGGCCGGGCGCGCGATCCTGACGCTGTCGGTGACCAACTTCGATCTGGCCATCGGCGACGCGCGCGAAATCCTGAACGCGCTCGGGAATTACGCGCGTGTTTCGAGCAGCTACTACGAAGCGGTTCGCGACTACAACGTCGCGCTGGCCCGACTCGCCCGAGTCCTCGGGGCGCACGACCTACGAAATGCCGGGATCGCCGTCACTCGGGAGGTCGGGCCGGACGAGGATCCGGATCCGGCGCCTGCTCCGCCGCCCGGGTGAGCCACCGCATGCCGGCCAGGCCCAGCGCGGTCGTGATTGCCAGCAGCACGAAGTCGCCCATCTCACACCCCCAGGATGTTCAGGCCGCCGTCCACATGGAGGACTTCGCCTGTGATTCCCGATCCGGCCGGCCCCGCGAGGGCGGCCGCCATGCGCCCCACGTCGTCGGCGTCGATGTTGCGACCGAGAGGGGACCGCGACTCCGCGTGTTTGAGCATGTCGCGGATGTTTCGGATCCCGGCTGACGATAGGGTCTTGATGGGCCCGGCGCTGATGGCGTTGATCCGCACTCCTTGCGGGCCGATGTCGGCGGCCAGGTAGCGCACGGTGGCTTCCAACGCCGCCTTGGCAACCCCCATGACGTTGTAATTCGGAAAGACGCGCTCGCTGCCCGCGAAGGTGAGGGTCAGCACCGACCCGCCGCTGGCGGCGAGAAGAGGGAGGGTCGCGCGTGTCAGTGCCACCAGCGAGTAGGCGCTCACGTCGAGCGCCAGCCGGAATCCCTCGCGATCGGTTTCCACAAAGCTCCCGGCGAGATCCTCTCGTCGCGCAAAGGCGATCGCGTGGACGAGGATGTCGAGGCTCCCCCAGCGCTTCTCCACTTCGTCGACGAGAGCGGTGATGTCCTCGTCCCGGGTGACGTCGCATGCGCCGAGGACATCGGCCCCGACCTTCTCTGCCAGCGGGCGGACGCGCCGTTCCAGGGCGTCGCCCACATAGGTCAAGCCGAGGTGCGCTCCCTCGGCCTGCATGGCCCGGGCGATGGCCCAGGCAATGCTGCGCTCGTTGGCAACACCGAGGATCAGCGCCCGTTTCCCGTCGAGATGGCCCACGGCCCGCGTTATGGCACAGGGGGGTCGAGATGCAATCTGGTGTCGCCTTCGCGATTCGGTCGGTGGGCAGTTAAGGCAGGGGCGTGTCGAAGGGGAGCGAGCAGCGAGGCGGTGCGCCGTGGTGGATTCCCCCCTTCCTCGGGCGCGCGCCCGACCTGCAGCCGGAGCACTTCCGTCTCCTGGGTTTCGTCTCTCTGGCGTTGCTCTTCGAAAACTACGACTTCTCCCTGCTGACTGCCGCGCTTCCCTTCATCGCAGAAAGCCTCGACATCGGCGAAGCGGACCTGGGTGGCTTCACCGGCTTGATCCGTCTGGGTGCTCTGCCTGCCTTTCTCGTCGTGCCGTTTGCGGATCGGCTCGGCCGACGGCGTGTCTTTTTGGTTTCGGTCGTCGCTCTCAGCATCGGCACCCTGCTCACGGGATTCGCACAAACGGCTGCGCAATTCGTGCTGATCCAGGTGTTCACCCGCACCTTCATGCTCACGGCGGCGACCGTCGCCTTCGTCATGGTCTCCGAGGAGTTGCCCGCGGCCCATCGCGGCTGGGGCATCGGGATGCTGGGGGCGCTCGCTTCTCTGGGTCACGGCCTTTCGGCCCTGCTCTTCGCGGTGGTCGAGATCCTTCCCTACGGATGGCGCGCTCTCTACGTCATCGGACTGACGCCCGTCCTCCTCCTGCCGCGGTTTCGCCGCGGCGTGCCCGAGACGCGGCGTTTTTCCCAATCGTTGCAATCGGTGCCCGGCGACGGCACCCGGACGGCCGCCGGCCCGTTCGAGCCTCTGCGTCTTCTCGCGGTGGGTTTCCCGGGACGTGCCGCCGGGATCGTCGCGCTCGGGTTTCTCGGATCGGCCGCGATGGGCAGCGTCTATCAATTCACCGCCCAATTCCTGCTCGTGCACCGGGGTTGGGAGCCGGGACAATATTCGATCCTCGTTCTGACCGCGGGGGGCCTCGGCGTCCTCGGCAATGTCCTCGCGGGACGATTGGGCGACGAATTTGGTCGGCGCATCGTGGGCGCAAGCTTCTACGCCGTCTTCCCCCTGCTGGCCTGGGGATTCTTTCACCTCGAGGGAATCTTCATCGTCATCTCGTGGAGCTTGATGGTGCTGTCTCTCACGGCATCGACGACGGTGTCGCGCGCTTTCGCGACCGAACTCTTCCCGACGGCCTACCGGGGAACATCGACCGGGTGTCTGACTCTCACCGAGACGATCGGCGCGGCGGTCGGACTGGCGCTGGCGAGCTTCGGAATGTCGAAGGGGCTCGCATTGACGACGGCGCTCACGGCGCTGGGACTCCTGGCGCCGCTGGGCGCTCTGGTGATTCTCACCTTTCCCGAGACGCGCGGACGCGAGTTGGAGTCGATCAGTACCTAGGGCGCGGGCGGGGAGTCGGCGTCGGGACGGCGCCGTCAGCGTTCCTTCTTGTTGGGGTGCGGAATCGTCACGCGCTCGACGCGGCGCTTGGGGTTTCCGCCGACCCGGATCCGTTCGGGGATCGCGTAATAGCGCTGTCCGCGCTTGAGGTATCCGCTCCCGCCCTTCTTCTGCGGTTCGGGGTTCGGAATGAGGGCGCGCCGCCGTGCTGGCTGGCGCTGAGGGGGCGTCGTGGCGCGGCGGGGGTCACTCACGGTCCGGCCGCGCGCGGGACGCTCGGCGCGCGTGCGCAGCCTCTTGGGGTTGTAGACGCGCCCACCACGGCTCTGGGCGTAGGCGTCCCCGGGCAGGCTCGAGACGAGGATGCCCAGGGAGAACACGAGGGCCGCGAGAACGAGGGGGGTGGATTTCATCGATGGGCTCCCAGATCGGCGACCCCCGTGTCGGGTGGGCCGCCGGTGGCAGAACCGGAGACATCCAGGTTCGAGGCGAGGTCGGAGCCGGCGTCGATGGCGGGACTGCCGGCCGCGAGGTGGAGTGCATCCGTCTGCCAGGATTCGCCGCCCACGATGGGTCCAGCGAGAAGGGGATCGGTATCGAGTTGGAGACCCGGCCCCGTCTCGAACGAGACCGGGCGGGCATCGGCGCGGCCGTTGAGGCCGAAGAGTACATGGTCGAGGAGGATCGCGTCGGTCGGGTGGGCGCGAAGTCCAAGACGCGCATTACCGGCGACGATGGAGTTTCGCAGTCTGAGATCGCTTCGCGCGCTTCGCAGACCCTCGCGGTTGCCATAGAGGGTGAGGAAGGACAACTCGGCGCTCGATTGGAGGAGGCCGAGTCCGCTGCCTCCGTTTTCGTAGAGCAGGCTGTCACGCATCTCGAGGTCGTCCACCCGTCGCACGATGACACCATAGCGGCGACTGCCGGTCACGAGTAGCCCCGAAATCGAGATTCCCTTCCCTCCATCGATCACGACGCCGTCGCGAAGCGAGCTGGTCACGACGACGTCGTGGAGTTGCAGCCGGTCGGAGGTGCTGCGGGTCTTGACGCCGCGGAGCGCGCCCCGGATCCAGAGGTTTTCGATACGTACGCCGGCCGCGTGGACGACGATGCCATCCCGGCCGCGATCGGCTCGTGGGGCGACCCCGGGTTCGCCGGAGGGTTGCACGATCGTCTCTCCCTGCGGGCCGCGTCCACGGACGGTCAAATCCCGCGTCTCGATCCGGAGGCTCTCCTCGTAGACGCCGGGGGCGACGAGCAGGGGGTCCCCGGGGAGGGCCTCGCGAAGCGCATGTCCGAGCGTGCGCCAGGGCGTCCCCTCCTGATTGGCCTCTTCGCGGGTGCGGGTGTCGTCGCCACAACCCAGAGGCAGGCCGCCCACGCAGGGGCGCGCGTCGACGTAGAGCACGTCTTCGGGCGGAGCCGTATAGCTGGGAGCGGGCAGTGCATTCGAGGACGCGCCGTAGTGGTAGCCGAGGTCGACCGCGCCGTCATCGAGGGCCCCGGTCGTGGCCGTGCTGCCGTTCACGCCCAGAGTCGACGCGAGCGCCGAGCCAAAGTCGACGCCGCCGCTTTGATGCCTCTGGCTCGCGATGAACTGGGACGTACGGAGGTCGACGTCCAGCCAGTCCGCGCCGACGAGGATCCCGTCGGCGCCGGTCGGGTCGACGAACGCCGGTGCCACGGTTTCGTTGGCGCTGCATCCACTGCAGAAGAGATAGCCTTCCGGGTCGAGAGGGGTTGCGTTGCCGTCGAAGCCGTTGTGGCTCAACGACGTGCCCGGGGTATCGATCCGGAGGCCAATGCCGGAGGTCTCGACGAAGAGGTTGTCCCGGACGACGCCAATGGCGTGAATCAGTCGCCCGTTTCCAAGGCCGTTGTGGGCAAGCGTATTGAGCGCAATCAGGTTGTCGACCGATAGCGGTTCCTCGATGGGAGCGTTGTCGTGGGAGAGTCCCCATTCGCCATTGGCGTACGAGAGATTGTTCTGGATCGTTGCAGCGTGCACGTTCTTGAGTTCGATGCCACTGAAGACGTTGCCGGTGGCGATCGAATTCTCCACGACCAGACCCGAGACGCCCGTCGCCCGGAAGCCGTCGGTGTCGGATCCGTAGGCGACGCAATTGGCAATGCGAACGTCGTCGGCGCCGGGTGTCACTACGATTCCAGTGGTCCCTCGGCGCAGGGCGAAGCCGTCGATGGTGACCCCGGGGGACGCCACGATCATGGCCGGCGCTCGAACC
>JAPOLW010000010.1:17914-21010 GCA_029976905.1 bacterium
GTCTGCTCGGCTTGATTGCCTACCGGCTCCAGCAACGGGCGCGCAGCGCGACGCAATCCCTGCCTCTCGACGTCCACCGTCTCCAGATAGAGACCCGGCAGCGCGACGATGGTGTCGCCTTCGCCGGCGTCCGTGAGCGCCCGGGTCAGCGTGCGCCAGGGGGTGGTACGGTTCTGCGCGTCGATCTCCGACCGGTCGTCGTCCCCAAAATCCGGGGAGGTGAAATAGGTGCGGTTGGGGTTCGCCGGAGGTGCCAGCGGGGCGGGAGGCCCGGCCGGCGGGGGCGCGCCGTAGTGGAAGCCGATGTCGGCGATGCCGAGATCTTCCTCGGCGGTCGTGGCCGTCGTGCCTCCGATATCGAGGATCCCCACATTGCCCGACCCGGCGTCGACCGACGGGCTGTCGTGGGCCTCTCCGGCGGCGATGCGCTGTAGCCGGAAATCGTCGTCGGCCCGGTTTGCGCCTCCCAGAAGACCGTCGGCTCCAGCCGGCGCGACATAACGCGGTGCCAGGGTGCGGGAGTCCCAGACGGCGATGGACCCAGCCCACGCACCGTCCTGGTCGCGATCGCGGCCATTGCCCGCGAAATTGTTGTGATGGGCCGTGATGTCGGGCCCGGCCAGGTAGAGGCCGAGATCGACCTGCTCCGTGATCTGATTGTCGCGCACCTCACCGCTCGCGTTCAGCAGGCGGATGCCGTCGCCATTGGCGTGGACGGTGTTGAAGGCGATGACGTTTCCGGTCGACGTGGTGGGCTGTGGGTCGGACGGCCTGGTGTTGTCGATCGAGATGCCCCACTCCGCGTTGGCGTAGGTGAGGTTGTTGCGCACATAGAGATTGGAGGAGAGTTCAAAGGAGAGCCCGTGGCTTCCGGCGCCGGTGGCGACGCAGTCGCTGATCCATGCACCATCGGTCGAGACGACGTGGAGTCCGAGCGTCGTCTGGTTCGCGGCGACGAGGCCAATCAGGCGAAGCTCGCTGGCGTTTTCAGCGCGGACGCCTTGCGCTCCGCCCTCGAGGGTGAGGTTTTCGATCCGTACCCCGGTCTTGTCGAGCAGTGCGATACCGACCTCTCCGGCCGGCGGCTGGAGGATGACGTCGCCGGCCGCTCCCGTACCGCGTAGGGTCACATTGTCGGCGTTGATCTCGAATGCCCCCGTGTAGATTCCCGGGGCGACGGCGACCGTATCGCCGTCGCTCGCCTCGGCGAGGGCTCGGGCGATGGTTGCCCAGGGAGTGGCGGCCTGCTGTGCCTGGGTCTCGGAGTTGTCGTCGTTCCCCGACGGGTCGACGTAGAAGACGCGCACGTCGGGGATCGTCTGGACGGGCGGTGGGCCGAGGGCGCTGGCCGCCCGGGCATGGAAGCCGATGTCGGCGACGCCCGTGTCGGCGACCGCGTCGGTTCGTGTGGTGCCGGAGATGTCGCTCGCCGCGACGCTCCCGGAGCCGGCGTCGAGGCCGGGGCTGTCGGCGGGCTGCCCGGCGGCCGTCTGCGACAGGGAGAAGTCGCCCCCCGCGGGGTCGATCAGCAGCGGGGGCAGGTTGCGGTTGGCCCACGTGGTGGGCTCCCGACCGACCTTGGTATCGATATCGGTCGCACTGCCGTGCAAAAGGTTGTGGTGCACGTAGGTGGGCGCGGTGTCGACCCGGATGGCGACGTTGGCGTTATCCGCGACGACGTTGTCGCGGATTTCGCCCAGGGCGTTCAGTAGGCGGATGCCGCCGGTCCCGTTTCCGTACACCGTGTTGAACGAAGCGACGTTCCCGTTCGAGAGCGGGCCGCTCTCGGAGTCGATCCACAGGCCCCACCCGGCGTTGCCGTGGAGGAGGTTGTTTCGAACGTAGATGTTGGCGCAGAATTCGAGTGAAATGCCGTGGTTGCCAGCACCAGTCGCGATGGAATCACTGATCCAGGCACCGTCGGTCGTGACGAGGTGGAGGCCGAGCGTCGTCTGGTTCGCGGCGACGAGATGGCTCAGGCGAAGGCCGGGAGCGTTCTCGGCGCGAACGCCCTGGGAACCGCCTTCGATGGTGAGGTTCTCGATCCGAACTCCGGTCTTGTCGAGCAGCGTGATGCCGACCTCGCCGGGCGGCGGTTGCACGATGACGTCGCCCGGTGAGCCGGTGCCGCGCAGGGTGACGTCGTCGGCGCGAATCTCCAGGGCGCCGGGGTAGGTCCCCGGGGCGACGGCGACCGTGTCTCCCTCTGCGGCCTCGGAGAGCGCCCGGCCGATGCTGGCCCAGGGCGTTTCCGGCTGCTGTGCCTGCGTCGAAGAGTTGTCGTCATTGCCCGAGGAGGCGACGTAGTAGGTTCGCGCTCCGGGAACGGTCTGGATGGGTGGCGGTCCGTTGGGGCCGCTGGCACCGGCGTGGAAGCCGACGTCGGCGGTGCCGCTGTCGGCCACGGCATCGCTTCGCGTGGAGCCGGAGATGTCGGTCGAGTCGACGGCGCCGGAACCGGCGTCGAGGCCCGGGCTGTTGGCCGCCTGCCCGGCGGCCGTCTGCGACAGGGTGAAGTTGCCTATCGCCGGATCGACGATCAGGGCCGGGAGGTTGCGGTTGGCCCACGCGACGGGCTCCTGACCGACCTCGGTATCGATGTCGGTCGTGCTGCCGTGCAGGAGGTTGTGGTGGACGTAGGTGGGTGCCGTGTCGACCCGGATGCCGCAGGAGGGATTGTCGACGACCAGGTTGTCGCGGGCCTCGCCGGTGGCGTTGTCCAGGCGGATGCCGCCGGTTCCGTTTCCGTACACGGTATTGAAGGCGACGATGTTCCCGGTCGAGGTCGGCGGTTGCGGCTCGGTCGCCGTCGAATTGTCGATGAAGATGCCCCAGTCCGAATTGCCGTGGACCAGGTTGTTGCGCAGATACAGGTTGGACGAGAGGTCCAGCGAAAGTCCGTGGCTGCCGGCGCCCCGAGCGATGGAATTGCTGATCCAGGCACCGTCGGTGGAGACGACGTGCAGCCCGAGCGTCGTCTGGTTCGCCGCGACGAGGTGGACCAGGCGGAGGCCGGGGGCATTCTCGGCACGTACGGCCTGGGACCCCCCCTCGATGGTGAGGTTCTCGATGCGGACTCCGGACCTGTCGAGCAGG
>JAPOLW010000110.1 GCA_029976905.1 bacterium
CCAATAATCCCAATCGACGCCATTCCAGTACTCGTCCCACGTGGCGTAGTGGCGCTCGCCGATGAGGTAACAAGGGCCCTTCCAGCCCAGCGGCGTCCGCGTCGGATTGCCCCAGGGCGTACACGGGTAGTCGCGCAGACCGGCTGCGAACTCGAGGAAGAGCGGCGTCGAGGAGACCGCGTAGGAGCGCGAGAGCTGTAGGACACGTTTGAACTTCCGGTGGATCTCGTCGAGGAAGAGAAAGTGATCGCGATCGGCCAGGGCCTCGTAGTGATAGCCGGGTGAAAGCAGAACTCCCTGGACGCCGCGCTCTGTCAGGAAGGCGAGCATTTCCTCGATCTCGTCCATGCTGGTTTCGCGATAGACGGTCGTATTCGTCGAGACGGAATACCCGCGCCGGATGCCTTCCTCGATACCGGCAATGGCCTTGTCGAAGACGCCGGTGCGGGCGCAAACGGTGTCGTGCGTCTCTCGCATACCGTCGAGGTGGACGTTGATGAGAAGTCGGCGATGGGGGCGGGCCTTGCGATAGAAGCGCTCGAGCAGAATTCCGTTCGTGCACAGGATGACCTGCTTGCGCCGCTCGATGCAGCCCTCGATCAGTTCCACGATCTCCGGGTACATCGTCGGCTCGCCGCCGCAGATGGAGACGACTGGTGCGCCGCATTCGTCGACGGCGGCCAGGCATTCCTCGAGCGGGAGACGATCCTTGAGGTCCCCCGTGTGTCGCTCGGTCGAGCAGCCGATGCAGGCGAGATTGCACGCGTACAGGGGTTCGAGCATGAGAACGACCGGGATCCGCGTGTTCCCCCGGAGCTTGTTCTTGATTTGCCACTGGATCATGTCCGTGGCGATGTGCATCGGATACCTCATCTCGTCTTCCTCTCCTCCCAACCCACGACGCGTCGCGGCTGACCACGCGGTCAGTATCCACCGGTCGCCCTCAATGCAAGCGGGGGAGCACGCGGGCGAGCACCGAGACCAGGGTCTTGTTGGCTTCCCGGCCGCCCCGGGCCAATCGCATCAGGGGGCCAAGCCGCGCGGGCGAGAGGAGAGTGCGTCCGAGCAGGCGGAGTTGGTCTGCGCGTCGGGAGAGGTCGAGTCCGCCCAGGTCGGGCAACTCGTCGTGCGCTGCGTCGGAGGCCGCGCGAATGACGAGCGCAGGCACCGCGGCGGCGACGGCTTGTTCGAGCAGTGCGGCGCTTTCCATGTCGACGGCGTCGGCGCGCGTCCGCTCCGCCAGTGCGCGCTTCTCCCCCGGTGTCCGCACGACGTGCTCGGTACTCACGAGCAGGCCGCGCCGGGAGCGGCCCTCGGGAAGCTCCGGGGCCGTCCGGGCCCGCAGGTGGCGATCGACTTCGATCGGAGTTTGGCCGACACGACCGACGCGGTCCGGAACGATGGCGTCGCCCACGGCCACCGCGGGGGAGAGCCCTCCGGCGAGGCCGGTGGCGATCAGGCAGCGGGGTCGCAGCGCGTCGATCGCGCGGCGCGCGGCCCGGTGGGCTGCGTCGAGGCCGATGCCCGTCTCCTGGAGGACGACGTGGGTCCCGCCGACCAGACCCGACCAGCGGTTGCGCCCGGCGTCATCGCACTCGTGGCGCGGGGTGGCGAGGAGCCCGACCAGAGCCGCGCATTCGTAGGGCAGTGCCGCACAGACGAGAATGGGGGCGGGGCCGGGCGCTCCGGAGCGTCCTGCGTCTGCGGCCGTCTGCACTGGACGCGCCGCCGTGCCCGCCGGATCGGCCACCGCGCTCGGGTCTACGGGCGCCGGGCCGCGACGGAGCGGCGGTCCTGCTCACCGAGTTGATGGACGATTTCGAGCAGACGCTCGGCGATCTCCTGGGCTCCGCTTGCCCCCGCGCGCAGATCCGCACAGCGCTGTGGCGGCGACCACCGCATGCGGATGTCGGGGCCGGGGTCGCGCCGGAAACGGAGTCGGACTTCCTCGAGGAGATTGTTGCCGGCGCCGAGGATGAAGAAGGGCAGAACGACGGTCTCGGGATGGCAGATCTCGATCAACTGCCCGACACCCGGTCGTGCCGGCCCGAGAACGTAGGGATCGGGGCCCTTTTGCCGTGCCCCCTCAGGGTGAATGCCCAGCACGCTGCCGGGTTCGGAGAGAGCGAAGGCCATCTGTTGCAAGCCGATGGGATTGAGGCGGGCCTTGCGTCCGTCGCGAAAGACCGGCGGCCACATCGCGTAGCCACTCATGACGAAGTTGACGACCGCCCCGAGAGGGTTGTCGTAGAAGAAGTTCGATCGAACCGGGAAGTAGAGTCTCTCGATGAAACTCGCGTGGGCGAAGAGGCTCGTCGCGGCGATGTACATGTCGAAGAAGGAGCGGTGGTTCGAGACCAGGATCACTCCGTGCGGTGACTGCACGCTCTGTATGTGCTCGAGCCCGTGGATCTTCCAACGGCGGCGGCTCACCCAGGAGACGAAGTTTCGCGGCGCGTGGTAGGTGAACGTCGAAGCGGCACTCTTGAGCCCGGCGTGTGTGTTGACCGTCTCGCTGAGGCGCACCGTCCATCGCTCGTTTCCCTGCAGAAGATCTCTGGGCAGGGGTTCGAAGGGAGGTGCGGAGTTCGCCTCGCGTGCTCGCTGCGCTGCTGTCGTTGTCATGACCGTGGTCGCGGAGGCTGCGGCCGAAGCACTCCGCGCGCCCTAGGTGTTGGTCCTTGGCGCCCTGAGAGTCAAGGGCGGGCTGCCTCGGAATCGCTGGAGGCAGCTCCCTCTTGCGAGGCCGGAGCACCTTCGAGCGCCGGCGACGTTGCTCCACGGGGATCCGGGGGCCGCGGATCCCCGGGCTTGCACGCGCAACGAGGAAGGGAGACCGTGTCCCCGGGAGTGGATGGATGAGGGTTGTCGGTCGGAGAGTCGTCGCGGTCCTCCTCGGCGTGGGTGCTGCGTTCCTTGTGGCCGAGTCGCTGGCGCGGGTCTTGTTGGCGCCCCTGCCCAGAGCGCGGCTGGTCGTCGATGCTGGAGATGAGGAGCGTCGCGCTCTGGAGAACGCGCGGACGGAGACTCTCCGCATCCCGGGGGCGCTCGACCAGTCGCCAGAAGGCGGAGTCCTCTATTTCACCACACCGACGGGCAAGCGGTTTCGTGCGAATACGCGCGCGGTCATCGAGAATCACCCCCTGGGCAGGAACACGGTCGAGATCCGCACCAATTCGCTGGGCTATCGCAATCGCGAAGTTGGTCCGAAGACGCGGCCACGGGTGCTCTTCCTGGGTGACTCCATCACCGCGCAGGACTATCTGCCCGAACAGGAGACGATCGTGCGGCAGGTCGAGCGGCTCGCCAGACGCAAGGGGCGGCCACTGGAGACCGTCAATGCCGGTGTCGGGGCGATCGGGCTCGCCAATGAGCTGGCGATCCTCCTCGAGACCGGCCTCTCGGTCGATCCCGACGTGATCGTCTTGAACTGGTACCTCAACGACGCCGAGGCGTCGCCTGGCGTGGAGGTGATCGAGCCAGTCGGGTGGCTCGCCTGGAGTCGTCTCGCCGAGTGGTTGGCCTCGCAGATTCCGTGGATCGACTCCACGCGGGAACGCTCCGACCTCTCGGGGGTGTCGCCGGAGGTGGAAGCGCGCTGGCGACAGGAGGTGGCGGCTCGATTCCCCGCCGGCCCGGGGCATTGGGCGACGTCTCCGGCTGCCTTTCACGCCCGTGTTCAGGAGCTCGTCTTCGATTGGGGAGCGGCGTGGAGCGACGGTGCCTGGGACCGCATGCGGCCGCTCCTCCACGAGATGAAGCGGCTCTCCGACGAGCACGGGGCACGCTTCTTGATCGTCGCGTTCCCGGTCCGGGAGCAGGTCTGGACGCAGACCCTCCACGACGACCCCCAGAAGCGCCTTGCCGGGATCGCCCGGGAGATCGGAGCGCCGCTGCTCGACCTACTCCCGCTCTTGCGCAAGGAGCGTAAAGAGAGGGGGGAGCCGCTCTTTCTGGACTGGTGCCATCCAAGCCCGAGGGGCAGCGCGATCATCGCCGCGGCGATCCTCGAATTCCTCGAGCGGGAGAAGGTCGGCTCCTAGGGCAGTCCGTCGGCGATGGTGGCGGACGCCGGGGGGCGGCGGTGTCCGTCGTGATCCAGGTAGATCGGCGAGGACCAGGCTCGTTCCTGCACGGGCGCCAGGCAATCGTCGTCCGTGGAGGTTCCGAAGCCCCCGTGGCATTCCTCGATGGAGACCACCGCGCCGTTGGCATCCCGCACCGGCCGGAGGCCATCGGCGTTGATGGCCGGCGTCTCCTCCTGCAGAGCCCGCACGTAGTAGACCGCGTCTCGTTGCGAGGCGGCAAAGTCGGGGTCCTCGAACTCCACGCGGCATCCGTCCGGGTCGGGCGGGCACGCGAAGGTGCGCCATGGATCTTCGATCAGGGCGGCGACCGGTTCGGCCGCGTCTTTGCGCGGGCGGATGCGCACGACCTCGATGGCGGTGATCGGATGCCGAACGTCTCCGGGGTGATCGCATTCGCCGCGGCAGAGAGTGTGCAGACGCTGGGCGGACAGACCGAGTACGCTCTCCTCGGGGCAGCCCGGCCTTTGCTTGCGGGCCCCGGCGGCCCGGACGAAGAAACGCGGCGTCGAGGAGGACGCCACCTCGCTGCCCATGGGTGCGACTCCGTCCGGGCCGTCGAGCAAATCGAACCAGAGCAAAATCCGCGGACCGCTGGTTCCGTAGACCTCGCGGCGCATGAGCGCTTCCCAGATCGACCGGCGGTCGCGCCCCTCTGCATGCACGGCGACCAATCCGCCCGGATACATGAAGCTCGCCTTGCGTTCGGTATCGAAGAGTTCGAAGAGGCGACTTGGTCGGACGGGCTGCGGGCGCGCCGGATCCTCCTGCGCGGGCCCAAGCCACGAGCGTACGCGGGCTTCGGTGGTGGCGTCGGTGAGTCCACGGGCGTCGGTCATGACGGGACGGTCGTACTGCTTGTAGCCGGTGCCGGGGCGTGCCGCGTGGTTGTCGGTGGAGCTGATGAATCCCCAGCGGAAGCGAAGCGGCCGACCGGTTTCGTCGCGAGACCGCGGATCGTCGATCGCCGCCCCGTACTGGGCGCTCATCGCCGGTCGCAGCGTCATGGCGGGCTTGAAGCAGTCGCGGCATTGATCGCAGTCGAGCCAGTCGGCGGCGCGGGTGTCGGGAAAGACGAGATCGGGAGCCACCCCGCCGTCGAGGGCGAGCTGACGGGCGTCCTGCACACGACGCTCGCATTCGTCGGTGGGAAGATCGCCGCAACGTTCGCGCATGATCTCGCCGGCCTGCCAGCAGCAGGGGAGGTAGTCGGGGCTTGGCGGCGGACAGATCCGACGGCCGTCTTCATCGAGGCGGTACTCGGGCAGGTCCCGGAACTCCTCGCTGTTTCCGTGGCCCGAACTGATCTCGAGAAGCCGCTGCCGTTTGGGGTCGTGTTGCTCGGCACTCAACTGGACGTCGAGCCGGGCTCCGGGCGGAGCATGGATGCCCCAGGCCAGGCCGTGCGGGATCACCAGGCTCTCGAGGCCCCACTCGTCGAGCTTACGGAAGAGTTCGCGCGGCGTTGCGGCCGCCTCCAGGCAATCTGGCGGTAGGTCCCGGGTGTCGACATTGCGGGCGCAGGCGGGCACCGCGGCGAGTGATCCGAGAAAGGAGATCAGGTCCGCGTACTCCGTGTAGCCCAGCAGATGGGCGATGGCAGCGGCCCCCTGCAGGACGAATGCGGGAGGGGGCCGTTCCTCGTCGTATTGGTTCACGTCGATCGACGAGATGGGTCGGGCCGGAAGCTCGTCGTCCCGCAGCCCGGGAAAGATCACGTTCTTATGTCCGAAGTGGGTCTCCGGCGTGCGGCCGGTTTGTGTCCACTCCCAGCCAACGAACGCGGCGAGGTCGGGGTCGTCAGGGTTTCCCGCCCGGGCGTTGCATTGCCGGATGCTCTCCCGGGTCTCTTCCCACAGCTTCGGCGTGAGGCTTTCGGCGTGGTCGTTGATCGAGAAGAAATCCAGTCCGGCGCAGTGGCGTGCGAAGTCACAGGCGTCGGCGGGCGGATGGGCGCCCTCGCCGTTGAAGAGTGGAAGGGAGTGGATGAAGGCATCGACCGAAAAGGTCGAGTGCACGTGTAGATCTCCGAAGAGGATCTGCTTCCCCGCGGGACGGGGAGCGGATTCGATCGCGCCGAGAGCCGTCGAGGCCCGCGCCCGCGCGGAGCGACGCGCGTCGAGGGTCTCGGCGGAGCGTGCGGGGCCCTCGATCTCCCCGGCGGAGGGGTGGTCCGTCGTGCAGGAGATTCCGACTAGGGCGACGAGCGCGAGGAGAGCCCCGGCAAGCACGCCCGTTGCTTAGCAGTTTCGCGCCGGTGGGTCAGGCCAGCCGGGAAACGAAGGCACCGCTCGGATCGTGGAAGCGCACATGATCGAATTCGACGCCGACCACGTGGGTGTCCCGACCAATGCAGCGGGCGTTGCGCACGAGGGCGCGGGCCACCAGTGCCTCGCCCCGGATTTCGAGAAGGGTTCCTGGCTCCAGGGCAATGTCGCTCGTGAAGCTCAGCCCACGCGGAGACAGGTCGCGAAGGCGGGACGTGCGCGAGCATCCACCCCCGGCTGTCGTCCAGGTCACGTGCGCGTCGTGGGGCCGTCGGAGGCTCGAGCGACGCTCGCGCGCTCCGCGGGCCGGCAGCGCCAGGGGACGCGCGCCCATGCGGACGGGGCGGGGCCCTTCATCTTCGGGACGGATTGCCATGCTCCCCGGGAGCACCCGCACGCCGCCCGGCGCGCTTTAGCGCCCGAAATCGAAGAGGATCTTGACCGACTCGTGGGTGCCCTGCTCGTGCGCGCAGCGAAAGGCCTCACGGTAGTCCTCGAGGGTGAAGCGGTGCGTCAGGATGGGTGTGACGTCGACCCGCTTGCCACGCGCGAGGTCGAAGTAGTGTTCGATCGCGTGCTTCCAACGTCCCTCGAAGCTCTCGAAGCCGAACGCGTTGGAGCCGACCAGGTTGATCTCCTTGAAGTAGTGTGGGGACCACTCGAAGCGGGCGGGCGTGTCGACCCCGGAGAGGACGACGGTCGACCGCGGCCCTGCAATGCGGATGGCGACCTCGATGCTCTCGGCCGTGCCCACCGTATTGTAGACGACGCGGACGCCGTCGCTTCCGTACAGCATGGGGAGGGCGGGAATCCCGGGGGTGGCGGGCATGATTTCCCGAGCCTCGGTGATCTCGGCGAAGCGCGCGACGATGTCTTCGGTGGGCTGCCACGCAATCGTCTCGCGCGCCCCGAGTTGGCGCGCGAGACGGGCCTGGTGCTCGAAGCGGGTGATTGCGTAGATCTGGCAATCGAAAAGCTTGTCGAGGATCTCGATGGCGCACAGGCCAAGCGTGCCGCAGCCGTAGACGACGACGATGTCCCCGGGTGCCGGAGGATGGCGCAGCACCGAGTGTAGGCTCACCGAGAAGGGGTCGGCGAGGACGGCCTCCTCGTCGGAGACGTCGTCGGGAACAGGGATGGCCATGCTGTGATGGGCCGGAAGTCGCCGCGCAAAGCCCCCCGAGGCTTCGCGGCAGGTTCCGGTATGGATACCCGGAGCGAGGCGTCCCCTCTTGAAGTTCACGCAAAGGGAAAATTGTCCTTGCGTGCAGGCGGGACAGAGGGGGGAAATGCCGCGCGGGGCGCACGACAGCCACGGGTTGAGCGCGACGCGTTGACCGACCTCGAGGTCGGTCACGGCGGGTCCCTTCTCCGCGACGGTCGCGACGACCTCGTGTCCGAGCACTTGCGGGAAGGTGGTGAACGTCGCCAGCGGCGAGTCGATTCCTTCGAAATCGAGAAAGACCTGTTTGTAATCGCTGCCGCAGATGCCACAGAGTCTGGTGTCGAGCAGAACCCAATCGGGGAAGGGAACTTCGGGCTCGGGAATCTCTTCGAGAGAGAGGGGGGAGTGCTCGCCGAGATAGGCCGCCTTGTTCTCTTTCGTCTCCTGGATGAGGTGTATGATCTCTTCCGGCTTCACGTCGAATACGAGTGCGCGCATGATGGGGTTCCCTCTCGTGCTTCCGTTGTCTCGTGCGGTGGCCCGGATCTGCCGTCTTGCGAAAAAACTCTGGTTTTTTTCACAGGCACCGAACGGCACGTCAATGGCGCTGGCGAGCCCCGGGGTGATTCGGCCGTTCGCCCAAATCGTGCACTAGAAGTGCCAGAAGAATACCGGCGCTGAAAGCGGGTCGCAGATTCTGCGCGTAATCCCGCGTAGTTCTACGCTGGACAGGAGCCCTCGGTTTTCGGCATCAACAGGCTGCGGACGTGGGTTGGGTCCGAAAGGGAACGAGGGGGAGTCCTCTTCCGCGGAGCCCTCTTCCGACGACGACAGGCGTCGTTCGGAGAGCGCGCCGGGAACGACGGGTTTCGAGTCCTTCGTCGCAGACAGCACCCGGGGGAATCATGGCCAACGATCGAGAGCAATCGGCGGAACGCATCGAGCAGGCGGCAACGGATTTGTTCGCGCGACACGGCTACGACGCCGTGGGCGTGCGTGACATCGCGCGTATGGCGAGTGTGCCCGTAAGCGCGATCAACTACTACTTCGGCTCCAAGGAGGCTCTCTACCGGGAGTGCACGCGCAAGCTCACCGCAGAATATCTCAGCGAGGCGCGTGCCCGTCTGTCGGCCGGAGCCGATCTCAACGAGGTGATGAGCCATTACCTCGATACGGCAGGACGAGACTCGAAGCTCACGAAGCTCTGGCTCGACCTACAGCTTTCGGGCGATGCGGAGGCCCGGGCGTACTCTAGCCGCGAGGTTCTCGGACCCATGTGGCAGATCCTCTCCGAAGCTCTCGCTCGCGATGGCGCGTCGACGACGGACCGGAGACTCGAAGCCCTCTCCTTCGTCGGAGCGGTCGTGCTCGATGCCGTCCTGGCCGATGATCAGATCGAATCCCTGCTCGGAGAGCCTTCCTCACAGGCGCGGAGCCGTTGGCGCGGGGAAATTCTCGAAAGGCTCGTTGCGACCCGGCGTCCGACCGCACCGGCTGGCGAGATGTTCGAGCCTGGCGTGGGGATCGGGAGCGGGAACTGACGGGCGCTCGAGCCCGCCGTGGCGGCCTCCGGGGCCATCCTTGCTTCGGCTCGCCGCTGCCTTCAGCTTGAGAGTCGGTGGGAGAGAGGAAACCCTGGGGATTGGGAACGGCCGTCGCGGCGCTTCTTGCCGCTCTGAGCCTGGTGCCGGTGATTGCGATCGCCCGCACGTCGGCGGCGATCGATTTCTACCATGTCTGGCTGGTGGGTCCGCTCGTGGCGTCGGGCGAGGCGGTCGACGTCTACGACCCGGCCGCCCGCCGGGAACTCGGGGCACGCGCCCATCGGCGGGCCCACGAACCCGGTGTGGGGGACGCGCAGCGCCGCGCCGCGACGAAGTTCCGTCGCCTCGAGACGACTGGAACGCCCTTCTTGTACGCCTCGCTGGCGGCCGTCCAAACCGGCGATTACGACCGCGACCGGCTTACGTTCAATCTCGTCGGGCTCGCGGTCTATCTCTTCGCCCTGGCGGGCCTGGCGATTCGACTCGGCTATGGATGGATGGGCGTCTTTGGGCTGATGGCGTTCTCTCTGGCCGCCTTCGAGCCCCTGCTTTCGGACGTGCGGGTCGGCAACGTCAATCGGCTTCAGTTCGGTGTGCTCGCCATCTACGCACTGCTTCTCGCCGGTGGCGGTGACCGCAGGCGTGCGCCCTGGCGTTCGTTCCTGGCAGGTTGTTGCCTCGGCGTCGCCTCGATGTGGAAACCCAACCTCGCGATCGTGGGAGGCCTGGTCGCGTCGGTGTGGTGGGCGCGGGCAGAGAGTCGACGGCTCGCCACGCATGCCGCGGGCGTCGCGGTGGGTGTGGGGGCGGCCTTTCTCTACG
>JAPOLW010000111.1 GCA_029976905.1 bacterium
TCGGCCGACGTGCCGAGCTTGAAGGGCGCGCCAGCCACTTCGATGAGTCCCGCCGTGAAACCGCCCCGATCCTGCAACCAGCCGGCGATGCGCTTCTGGGTCGGCCCCTCGCCGTTCTCTCCCCGTTCGTCGAGCAGACGCGCGAACCCCTCGGCGAGACCGGGTGCCGCGGCGAGGTCGGTCGTGAGCCGGACGCCGACCTCCCAACTCTCGTCGGGGACGAAGGCCTGGATCTCCCGCTCGCGCTCGACGACCAGTCGGACCGCCACCGACTGGACCCGACCAGCGGACAACCCGCTGGTGATGCGCTTCCAGAGCAGGGGCGAGGCCTGATAGCCCACGATCCGGTCCAGGATGCGACGGGCCTGCTGGGCATTGACCCGGTCGAGGTCGATATGGCGGGGATGGGCGAAGGCCCGCGCGATCTCGTCCCGGGTGATGGCGTTGAAGACGACCCGCCGGGCCGTCTGGGGATTTTCCTTCAGAACCTCGGCCAGATGCCAGGAAATCGCCTCTCCCTCGCGATCGAGGTCGGTCGCGAACCAGACGACCTCGGCTGCCTTGGCCAGCCGCTTGAGCTCGGCGATGTTCTTCTTTTTGTCCGAGAGGACCTCGTAGGGGGCCTCGAAGCGGTTCTCGACGTCGACCCCCGGAACCGCCTGCTTCACCCCCTTGGGTGCCCGCGCCGGCAGGTCCCGGACGTGGCCGACCGAGGCCTGGACCTCGAACGAGCCCATCTCGGCTTCGAGGGGCTTGAGGTATTTCTGGATGGTTTTGGCTTTGGCGGGGCTCTCGACGATCACGAGGTTGCGCGCGACACCGGCCGGACCCTTCCCCGCCTCACCGACCGACCTCTTCGAGGTCGCCGTAGATCGGCGCGTCGTCTTCTTCCGGGTCGTCGTCTTCTTCGCGGTCTTCTTGGCCATGGCGTCCCGCTGTGCCCACGAGAGGCTCGAAGCCCCGAACGGTGGCGTTCGGATCGCGGACTGTCAAACCCATTACAGGGGATCCGCAGAGTCGATTGTAGACGCAAAGGCGTCCTTTGGCGCATCGTCGACAGCTTCGAAATGCGTCCGGGCGACCGAGGATCATTCTAAGTTGCTGAAATATCGGCTTAAAAAACATTTTCACCAGCCCCGGACGTCGACCAGAAAAAATCACCTGGCGAAGGAAAGGCAAAAATCGGCTCCCGGGGCGGCGCGCCGCCCCGGCCCGCTAGGCCCCGAACGGAGACTCCGGTGCGGAGCCTGCAAAATCCGTCGAGCGGCCCCACACCGCCCCGGCGAGCAGATCCTCGAATCCGAGATGGCGGTAGAAGGCGATGGCGTTCGCATTGGAGGGGGAGCAGCCCAGATGGACCGTCCCCGCTCCGGCGGCGCGCACGCGCGCCAGGAAGGCGCCCATCAGCTTCCGCCCGAAGCCCCGCCGCTGGAGCCGGGGAAGGAGGTCGATGTGCAGATGCGCGGGGTGGGTCTCGACGATCTCCCGCGGCGTCCGGGGCGGCGCATGGATCAGGTCCACCAGGGCCGCATCCCGGGTACCCGCCGGAAAATGTCCCCGGGGATAGCGCCGTCGGAGCGGCGGGTACCATTCGCGCTCGGCCCGTTCGTCGAAACGGTCGGTATCCGCGGCGCCCACGACATACCCGCCCACCCCGTCCTCGTCTTCCACGACCAGCGCAAATTCAGGAAACAAACGAAGGTAGGGCCCGACCCAGACCTCGCCCACGATGCGGGGATCGTGGTGCAGACGACTTGCATCACCGCCATCATCGGCGGTTCGAAGACAGATTTCGTAACAGGCGTCTTCGTCCTCGGAACGAAACGAGCGCAATCGGGGGGCCACCATCGGCTCCCCTCTCACGAAGCCCGATGCGAGTAAAGAAAGCGGATGGGCCGTCGGCGCCGAAGCGAAGCGTCGAGGGGGCTGCCGCCGTCGTTCGCTCCCCGCAGCCGGGTCCGCGTCGGCGCCGATGCTTGCGACGCCCGTTCAATTCGCGGGCGTCGCAAGCGCCGCCAGCACGTCGGCCAGGGGAGCATGATCGGTGCTGTCCCGGTCCACATGGGAATAGAGAAGTTTCGGCCCCGGCGCGACGACGAAGGTGGCGCCCAACTGGGTGACCCGACTGCCCGCCTTGTGGACCCGGTAGCCTCGGCGGAAGGTCTCCCGGGTCGGTCCCCACGTCCGCGGGTGGAACAATCCGGGAAAGGAGGAGACCCGTACCGCCGCCGCGCGCGCCGCTGCTCCATCGTCGTCGACGAGGACGGGAAACGGGATCGCCTCGTCCTCGACGAACTGGCGAGCGTAGGCGCCGTCGCCCGTTCCAATCGCGACGACCTCCGCACCCAACCCGCGGATCTCTTCGTAGCGGCCACGCAACTGCGCAGCGTGCTCGCGGCAGTGCAGTCAACCAAAGTGGCGCAGGAAGACCAGAACCACCGGGCGGTCCTCCCAGAACCACCCGATGCGGTGTTCGGCGCCCGCGGCGTCGTTGCGGATGAGAAAGTGGAGCGTCTTCAGGTCCATGGAGACCTCAGTCGTCGCGCGCCCCGTTCTCGATCCACGCCCGCACCTTGGCGACGACGCCCTGGTCGAGAAGAATCGGGGAATTCCGCGGCATCGATGCGACGACATTGCCCGCATCATCGACCGGCTGGCATCGGGAGAGCAGTTGGTACAGCCAACTCCCTTCCGGATCCCCGGGGGCGATCAGCGGCAGGTCGACGTCCGCACTCACGGCCGAACGGGTGAGCAGGGCCGCGTATGGATCGGTCTCGAGATCGAGCCCCGCCGCGGCGCCCTGCGCGTCGTGGCAGGCCGAGAACTGACAACTCGCGGCGATCACCGTTTCCCGCACGCTCGTAAAGCTCACCGGGGCCTCCGGCGTTGCCGTGGCCGGCACGTCCACGCACGTCAGAACCGGCGGCAGATCCGCGTCCCCGGGTTTGGTCGGAGGAAGATAGAGTTCCGCGGCAATCTCCTCGGAGGAGGGCGGCACCTGAGCGGGATTCGGCGGCACGGCGAGGCCTTCGCAGGGGCCTCCGCGCCGGTAGATGCCCTCCTCGATCCCGTCGTCACGGGCGGTATCCTCGTCGACCCATGCGTCCATCAGGACCGAACTTTCGGCGAGGCCGAGCATGACGCACATCTCCTGGTCACCGATGCCCCAACCAATCTCCTCGTCGGTCGGGTTCTCGAAGCCACAGGTCATGCGGATTCCGGTGGCGCCCCGGAAGTCGATGGCCGGGTCCAGCATCTTCCCATTCGCCTCGGCATCGAAGCCGTCGATCCCGTGGATGAGATCACCGTCGCGCGGCCCCCCCATGATCTCGGCGCGGAAATAGTTCCCGCGATAATGGTAGTGCGGCAAGATCCAGTGGAGTTTCATGTCGAGAGGGTCGCCGTTGACCTGCCCGTAGAGTTCGTCGAGGTCACACTCGGCCGAGTAGCGCGCCTCGCTCTGCGGCGGAATGTCGAGTGCGTAGTAGCTGAGACGGAAGGGCTTGAGAATCGTGGTGACGTCGCGCGGATGAATGATGTCGAGCGTCATGCGAAAACGCGTCATCCGTGCCCGTGCCGAGGGATTGAGCATGTGAATCCCGGCCACCACCTTGTGGCGCCTCGGGATCTTGATTGCCACCCCGGGGGCGAAGCCCTGGGTCTCGAGTTGGGACTGCGTGGATTGCGCGAAGATCACGGTGCCGGCCACCGCAGCGCCCAGCTCGCTGAATTCGCGATCACGGCAGCGCCAATAGCCGTCCTCCCCGGCGAAGGTGTCTTCGGGCACCACGAACCAATTCGAGTGGTGGAAGGCCCCGGAGTTGCTGATGGTCACCGCGTTCACCCACATCGCTTCGTCGTTGTCGAGCGTCCACGAGACACACTGGGAGGCAACCTCCTCGGCCGGACCGAGTTCGTACTCGCCGAAATCGTGGACGACCGAAGCCGTCGCCGGCGGTTGCGGGGCGGGGGTCGGCTGCGGGGCCGTGGTCGGCTCGGGGGCCGGCGGAGAGGCGGTGGTCGAGGCAGAGTCTCCGCATGCGGAGACCCCGATGGCCAACGCCACCGACACCGCGATGGATGCGAGGGACTTCACGAGAGAAACCATAGGCCAGGAACGGCCTTCTCTTCAATGGGCTCTGGCCGGACGGGGCACGGCCTCGCCCCGGCGCCGTCTGGCCCCCATTGACTGCTCTCTGCCCCGACCGCACCATGACGCCGCCGCGCCTGCGAGCGGCTCTACTGCCCACGCGTCGGTCCCCCGATCCCGCTCCGGGCCAAACCAGGGGGATCTGGACTCGTGCACTCCTTTTCGACTCGTTACCTGCTCGGCCTCGGACTCGCCGCCACGATGCTCACCGCCGCGCCCGCCGCCGCCGAACCGCCGATCTTCTCCCCTCTCGACGCCGACGTCCTCGAGCAGACGACGCTGGTGCCGGCGGCCACCTCGGTCACGGCGTATACGGCGCCGAACGACGCGCGCGTCGTCCTGACGCGATTTTGCGGCGACGGTTGTGTGCGCTGCGCGGGGACGACCGTTGGAAGCGCCGCCTTCGAGACCCGCGGCGGTCGCTGCATCGATCACCCCCGCGGACTGGAGTTGCCGCCGGGCGAGGCGGTTCAATGCACGAACCCCTGCTCAACGACGGGTGCGGCTCTTTTCTCGGGACTGCGACGACCCTGAAGCGGACTCAGCCGCGACCGCGCCAACGGGCGGCGAGAAAACTTCCGACCACCGAGTGCACCACGCTCGAGATCGCGCCGGGGACGGCCGTGAGCGGATCGGCGAAGTGCTGGCGGGCCAACACGACGGCGAGGCCCGAGTTCTGCATGCCGACCTCGATCGACACGGTTCGACGGATCGCCTCTTCGTACCCGAAGACCCGGGCCAGGAAGTAGCCCAGCAGGAAACCGCCCCCGTGCAGGAGAACCACCGACGAGAAGAGGATCCCGCCTGAATTGAGAATGGCGTCGGCGCTCTGTCCAATCACACTTGCGACGATCAAGACGATTGCCAGCACCGCGATCAGCGGCGAGACCGGTTGGACAAGGCCGACCAGCCGCGGCGCGAAGTGGTTCAGGGTCACGCCGACGAGGACCGGCAAGAGGACGACCTGCAGCGTGCTCAGGAAGAGCCCCCAGGCATCCACCGGCACCATGGTGCCGGCGAGCCATTCGGTCAGGAGTGGCGTCAACACGATCGCCCCCATCGTCGAGCACATCGTCATCAAGACCGAAAGCGGCAGATTCGCTCGCGCGATGTAGGTCACGACGTTCGAGGCCGTTCCTCCGGGACAGGCGCCGGTGAGGATCAAGCCGACGGCGAAGGGCGTGGGAAGTCCCTGGCTCCGGGCGATCGTCCAGGCCAGAAGCGGCATCACCAGGAATTGACTCACGAACCCCAACGCCACCGGGCGTGGGACCTCGAGCACCCGGCGAAAATCCGAGAACGAGAGGGTGATGCCCATGCCGAGCATGATCACCGCGAGGCCCCAGACGATGAGCGGGCCGCGGAACCACGTGAAGAGCGGCGGATGGACCAGCGCGAGCCCCCCGGCGGGCAAGACCCATACCGGGAAGAGGTTCGTGAAGAGTTGAAGCATCGCCCGACTTCAACTCTTCTGCTTGGCCGTAAAGGCGTCGTAGTGGACGCCCACCTTTCGCAGTTCCCGCGCGAAGGAGATGTCGATCATGCGATAGAATTGAATGCGTTCCGGCTCGTACTCGGCCTCGTAGAGGTCGATGTCGTCGTACTCCAGACCGTCGATGGCGGTGCGGCCGACGAACTGCCCGTCGCGCACCTTCTCGAAATAGGGCGTCCCATCGCGGCGGTACTTCAACTCACCGCCGTAGAGCCAGTCGTAGAACTCCTTGCGCTCGTTGCGAACGCGCAGCTTGTGCGCCTTTTTGTTGCGCAGCGAAAAGGCGATGAAATAGCGCACCCCCATGACCTCGGGCGAGAAGTCCCCGTCGATGTCGAAGACGTCGTAGAGGTGCGATTTATTGAGGAAGGTGTCGATCCCGTAGAGCTCGTCCGTCTCGGACGGCATTGCCTGCCGAAGCTCCGAGATGTGTCCGGCATTGACGTGGGTACAGCCGTGCGACATCGGGCCGCGGGACAGGAGCCAGAGGTAGCGGTAGCTTCCCTCGTCGCGGCGTCCCCGGTCGATCCGATGCCAGTCGGCCGGCAGGAAGGACGTGCCCGGCGGTTCCATCTTCCACCACAGCGTGTGGAACGAGTTATGGAGCCGGTCGCCCACGTGCATGTACGGAATCCACGGAAAGTATCCGTAGACCGCCTTGTCCGGAATGTGATCGACGGTCTTGGACCGCTGGTGCGTCGTGAGAGCACGCCGCCCCGGTGTCGGGTACATCGGGATCTTGCGCCCCTTGTAGTTGGTGAATTCGTTGAAGCTGCCGACAGGATAGATCGCCGTGTATTCGGTGAAGACCAGGGAGTCGCCGACCCGCGGGTAGAGATCGCCTGCGACCCGCCCCAGAAGAGCGACATAGGCGTCCTGGAGACCCGCGGTCGGTTCGCCCTCGTCGGCGAGTGCCCTCTCGACCAGCGCCTCGAGATCCTTGGATGTCTTTGCGTCGATCTCGGCCTTCCACAAGCGCGTCGGCAGCAAGGCATTGAGCAACTCCAGACGGCGGCGCTCCTTCATGCCCCGGGCATCTTCGGGACGGACGCGCGCGGCCCAACGGCGCACGACTTCGGATACGGGCATGTCGATGCGGAAGATGCGCCCCGGGTTGAGTCTCTCGAGCAGGGCGAGGTTTCGCGCGCGCCGCTGCTCCGGCGAGAGCCCGGATTCGGCCTCCACCGCGGACGCGAGCCCGATCTCGTCGAGGCGGGCCTCGAACTCCTCGAACGACGTGTTCTGCGTCAGCACGATTCGCTTGCTTCCGATCAGGGTCCGGTAGGTTTCGAAGCGATGAGCCAGATCCCGGGCGTAGTCGAGAATCACCTCGTCCGAGAGGACCTGCGTCACGCGGAGCTGATTGCCCCGGCCGAGATGCAGATGCACCCGCTCGGGCTCGAGGGCGCGCGGCGCAAAGCCGGTATAGAAGGAAGGCTCGTACCGATCGTAGGGGACCCCATAGGCGGGAGGCTCCTCGATCTGCCCCTCCCGACGCACCGGATAGACATCGATGTCGCCGCCCCCGACCTCATCGGCCCGGGCCCCGGTCGCCAACAGCGCCGGGAGCACGAGAGCGCACGCGATCCGTGTACCGATCGTGCGGGGCCCCTTCATTCGCGCACCGCCTCCTCGAGAGAAATGCTCTCCTCTCCCCCCGGCTTCTCTCCATCGAGGGCCGCGAGCGCCGGCATGTTCTTCAACTCCTCGTTGCCGACGAACGGTCGGGTCTGAAAGAGCCACAAGTCGCCATCGGCGAAGCCAAACTCGATGTCCCAGGGCATCGGCCGGCCACCGGGGTCGGTCGCGGGCTCGAGGGTATCCCGGATCTTTTGCGCTGCGGCAATCAGATCGGCCAATTCCCCGTCCGAAAGCACATAGGGTTTTCCGGTGGCTGGTTCGATCGCGCTTCCGCCGTCTGCCTTCAGCATCCGTCGCCACGGCGACTTGAACATGGTGACGAGTTCCACCTCCTCCGGCGACCACAACAGGGTCTCGGCTGGGGTGCCGTCGACCGCACCCCCGACGCCTTCGGAGGTCGCCACCAACATCTTGGTCTGGTCTCCGGTCTCGATGTCGGCGGTCACGAGCACGCCCGACTTCTCCGAGGCCACCGACTCCAGGATCACGATGGACGGCAGGACCCACATGGGTTCGTCGATCAGGGTCTGACGCCAGGAGAACGACCGGTAGGAGAAGGGCGACGCCCAGACTTCCTTGATGCCCTCGTAGACGTCTTCGAGCGAACGAAGGTTGAAGAGGGTCAGATTGAGACCCGCGCCGTTGAAGTCATCGAGGTCCTCGACGTTCGTGTCACTACGCACGAAACAGCCCACCGTCTGACGGGGATCGGCCGGGTCGAGCATTCCCTGCTCCGCCAACCGATCGCGGATCGCCGTCCTCAATTCGGGTGCGAGCGGCGCTTCCCGCAACGAATGCTGCATCACCTCGAGGCGCGGCCGGATCCAGGCCGAAAGCTCCTTCTCCGACGTGTCGCCCGGGATCAAGTCGTCGAAGAAGGTTTCGTAGGTTCGCTCGACGAACGCCGGCAGGGCTTCTCCCGGCTCCGCAATCCCCCTGCCCTTCAAGGACGCCGGCACGGAGACCTTCGCCGCGCGGAAGTGCGCGTAGTAGGCACCAAAGGGAACGACCACGCCGCGCGCCACGTTTTCGGGGAAGAGATATTTCAACTCCCCGAGATAGGAGGCCTTGGGGCCAGCGCGGACGCCCGAATCCTTGCGGCGAAAGTCGGTCAGCGGCAGGGGGCTCGTGGTCGACACGTCGATCCGCTCCCGATCGATGTGCAACTTGCGGGTCTCCTCGCCGAGGGATCCATCGGACGAGCGTTCGGCGTTCTTGCCGAACTCCGCCACGATCGCCGCTTCGTCGGCGTCGAGCTCACCGCTCTTTTCGATGTGGACGCGACCTCCCGGCGTGGCGATGAGCACGACCTCCTCGCCGTCGTGCGTCGCCAACGCCTTGAACTGCCCGGGCCCCAACACGACGTTGGGAATTCCGAGGGCACGCGCGAGCAACTGGACGTGCGAAACGACGTTTCCTTCGCCCTGTGTGAGGATGCCCGCGGCGGGCTGAAGATCGGGAGGTGTTTCCGGAAGGGCCACGATCTCCTCGCGGGAATACGTCCCGGCCTCCGGTCCGACGCGCAGGGTTCCCATCGCCAATCCAGGGTTCAGGGCACGGACGTCGGTGTTGACCTCCTTCCCGAAGACTTTGTGTCGAATGGGGTCGGCGCCCGATGCATGCGTCTCGAGCAATTCGAGGAAGCCAGCGTAGAGAAGGAGGGGCGATCCGCGCAGCACGTCGTCCCCGATGAAGGCCGTGGACGGAAGCACGAATGCCCAGGGCGCCCGCACCTCGTCGAAGGCGAGCTGCACACCGGTCTGGGCCCACTCGACCACGCGCTTGGCGCGACGGATGGTTTCCTGAAGCTCGGCGCGCGTGAGGCGACTCTCCTGCGCCGCCTCGCGAAGATTTTCGACGGCCGCCTCCCACTCCCGTGCGGTGAGAAGTCCGGCGCCGTAGGCCGCGTCGGTCAGAGCGGCGAGCAATTCCAGGTTCTGGCGCACCGTGAGCGGCGTCTTCGCATCGAGCAGGGCCGAGCCGCGACTCTGGATCACGGCCGACGCGGTCACCGAGATGTCGATCACACGCCGACGATCGGCCACCGGAACCCGGGCCGCGGCGACGATCTCGCGCGCCTTCACCATGACGCGTGCAAGCGCCTCGATCGTCTCGACCGCTCCCGCGTCGGCGGAGGGTAGGCTCGCCTCGAGTTCGTCGCGGGCCGACGCGTCGGTGACCGCTGCGATTTGCGGTCGCAGGACGGATTCATCGAGAACCGTGAGCTTGCCGATCTCCGAGATGAGGGCGTCGAGATCCTTGCGCGCGGCACCCGCAGGCATTTCAGCGCGATAGGCCTCGAGCCGCGGCAGAAGTGCTGCCGAGACCCGGTTGTGCGTCGCATCGCGAAGCGGCTTGAAGTCCTTGTGGGCGGCGTAGATCCGGCTCGCCAGGTTGCGGATCGTCTGAATCTGTCCCTGCTCGTCGCGCACGAAAAAGCGACGCTGCAACTCGTAGGCAAGCAGGTGGTGACGGCCGTCGTCGAAGGACGGGTCCCCCAGATAGCGCTCGGCGAAAAGTGGCGCGTCCCGCGCTTCGAACTCGGCACCCGAGATGCCGCCGTAGGCAC
>JAPOLW010000112.1 GCA_029976905.1 bacterium
CCGACCGGGGATTTGCTCTCGTGCCTCGAACTTGACGCGCAGGGCCGGCGGGTGCGTCGGGACGTCGTCCTCGTCTGGGGGGACCGACCACGGATTCTCACCGGGGCGGACGTCTTCGGATTCCTTCTTCGGGGAATTGCCCGCGCTCCCCTCTCGGCCGGGTGAGCGGCCGAAGTTCCTCCGCGCGCGAATCCCGGTGGTTCAACAAAGATCGGATTCTCGTGTTGACCAGAATTCGACGGTCGCGCTTCAATGATCGCTGAGTGCACACGGAAGGCGCAAACATCATGAAGATGCGGAAAAACCAGCCAAAATTCGGCCATCATGCGACGCAGAACGGGAACCTCGGGGCGCCTCGTCGGCTCCTGGAGGGCGCCCGCAGACAGGTTGGCGGCGCTCTTGCTCTGCTCTTCGCACTGGCAGTCGCGATAGGGGGCGCTCGGCCCGCAGGAGCCGCCGATTGCGGCGGTGTCACCGTCTGTGCCTGCGGAGACCGGGTCGTGGAGAACACCACCCTCACCTACGACATCGGCCCCTGCCCCTGGCCGCCTGGTTCCGACGAGCTCGTCGGTATCCGGGTCGACTCGAACGTCACGCTCGATTGTGACGGCCACACGATCACCGGACCCGCGGACGCACAGAAGGAGGAGTTCGGGGTCAAGTTCGGTTCGGGCTCCCGTGCGGTCGACAGCGCGGTTCTTCGGAACTGCGAGATCTCGGGATTCTGGTGGGGGGTCTACGTCACGAACTCCATGAACATCCAGGTCCTCGACAACTACGTTCACGACAACGGATGGAAGGACCCCGACGTCAACGGGACGGGCTACGGAATCGACGTCGCCAACGCATCCTCGGTCCTCGTTCAGGGAAACCAGGTCGATGACAACGGCAACGAGGGGATGCACATCTCGGCCTCGACCGCCGTGGACATCCACGACAACCAACTCACGGACAACGGTCTCGAGCAGATCTACCTGATCAACGCCGACGGCAACACGGTTCGGAAGAATGTATCGACCGGTGGAACGCAGGGCCTCGAGATGCGGTGGTCTTCGAGCAACTCCTTTTCCTACAACGTCTGGCAGGGCTCGGCGCTCCAGTGGCTGGAGAACGAGAACAGAAACAACGATTTCACGTACGATGACTTCGCGGGGACGCTCCGGATCAGCCAGGAATCCAATGGAAATACCTTCACCTTCGGTCTCTTCGAAAATGCCGGCGGGCTGTGTGTGGACAATCGTTCCTCGAGCAATACCCTCGATCGCGCTTTCCTGACCAATTGCGGGCCACCCCTGGACTCGCGGAGCGATCTGCTCGTCGACCGCTCGGTGAGCGATGCGACAAAGGTCAAGAACGTCACCTTCCGCTTCCCTGGCTGCAATGCGGACATCAACGGCAATGGGATCGTCGCCGAGGATGACCATGCGGTCGTCGATGCCGCCATCGGCAGCTCGGTCGGCTCGCCGACATGGAATCCGGCCGCCGATCTCGATCGCAACGGTCTGGTGGACAGCGAGGACGTCGCCATCTCGGACGCGCAGAGCGGTCTTTGCCCCGAGGCGGTCCTCAAGCCCAAGGCGAAACTCAAACGGACTCGCCTGGCGAAGGTTCCCAAGGGGCAGCCGCAGACCCTCCGCTTGTCGGGTGAGGACTCCAAGGCGTTCGGAACGTCGCTCGTTCGCTTCGAGCTCGTCCTGGAGGACAAAGAGACGGAAGCGACCCTGTGGACACGTCTGTGGGAGGACGTGTCGCCTGCGGACGTCGTCGATGTGCGCGAATACCAGCCGGGTCGCTACAACGCCTACCTGACGGTCACGGACGGCTTTGGGCGGACGTCGACCAAGCGCCGCAAGATCAAGGTTCGCTGACGCGCGGCTCGCGAGGGCTACGACCGCGCTTCAGTGCGCCGCGGGTTGCTCGAGGAAGAAAACGTTTCCGTCGGGATCCTCGAACGAGGCCATGAGAGTCCCCCAGGGTTGAGCGGTTGGCTCCATCAGGAAGCGAACGCCCCGTCCGGCGAGGTCCTCGTGGGTCAGGGCCAGGTTCTGGACGGAGAACGAAAAGCCCGTTTGCCGACCCACGAGTTCGCTCGAGGGATCACCGACCTCCGCGAGTCCCATCCGCACGGCGCCGGCATCGAAGGAAACGTAACCATTCTCGGCGTCGACGGCGTGGAGGTGCAGGCCGACGACGTCGCGGAAGAACCGCAGGGATCGATCGAGGTTCCGGACGAAGAGGAGGACGCTCGCCAACCGAATTTCGTGCGTCATCACCTTCTGATCATCGACGAGTCGACCACCAACGCAAGCCCGGCGCGCCCCGGTCTTGCTGCGGCCCGGGTGCGAACCGGCGACATCTGCGGGGAGCCGATCTTCGACGACGAAGGCTTCCCACAGCCTGTCGCCGCGAGGAAGCACTCCTCGCGGGGGCTGTGGCCGCCACGAGGCGCGCTTGCGGGGGCCGCGTCAGCGACGAAGCGCGCCACCCACGGCGCCTGCGGTCGCGCCAATGGCGGCGCCCTTGCCGGCGTTGCCTGCCGCCGCCCCGGCGGCCGCACCCACCGCGGCACCCCGGGCGGCGCCACCCACGGCGGTGTTCTGCTTCCGGGTCGCCCCGGCCACGGCACCACCGGCGGCTCCAGCCTTGGCGCCCTTGCTCGCGTCTCCGGCGATCGCTCCGCCGAAGGCGCCGACCGCGCCGGCGAGGCGGCCCCCCGGACCGCGCCCTGGCCCATGGCGCTGCTGCTCATCAGCAGGACGCAGGCCGTCGCGGCAGCAAGGCACCCTGTCTTCGTTCCGATTTTTACGAACTGCATCGTCATTCTCCTGGTCTTTCGTGGCGTGGGGTGTTGCCGTTCCCCGAGAAGTCCCCGCTGCCCCTCCGATTTCCGGGTGTCGGTCGAGCGAAGACCGCGACTCTGTCGTCCCCGGGGCTCTAGCATGAAAGAGGGCTCGACGGTCTATCCCTCTGCGTCGGACCAGACTCCGGCTCCTCCGGGTGGCCGGCCCGGAACGATGAAGGTGCCCTCGGCCTCCGCGCAGAGCATCGAAGCAGTGCGCAATTCGGCTCGTGTCTTGATCTTGCGTCCCTCGGGCGGGTCGCTCCTGATCTCGAAGGTGAGATCGGTGTGGAGCGGCGTCGGGCTTCGGTACCGCACCTCGAGCGAGCCGGTCATTGCGGGAACGCCGACGTTGAGATTGTGCTGGCCCAGAATGCAATCGAAGAGATGAGCGAGGAAGCCCCCGTGGACGCATCCCGGGGGCCCCTCCCACGCGACGTCGAGATTCACCGACCCGGTGGAGACGCCCCGGGTGGTCGTCATCTCGACCGGCATCGTCATGGCATGATGGCGGCCGATCAGGACGCCGGTGAGATAATAGGGTCTTCCGTCGGGTGGATCACCGGGCCGCCCGAGGCCCAATTCGACGCGACGTGCGTGCGGCGCGAGACGTGCGCGAACGGCATCGAGTTGCGCAACCGCCCAGCGCACATCCTCCTCGAAGGCGGACTCGTCATCGACGGTGCGTACCAACTGCTCGATCAGTGCATGTACGCGATCTGCCAGCGGTGCCAGGGCGAGGGGCGCCTCTCGCATCGGCGGGCGGAGGGGCATGGTCGGGTCCTCGCCTTGGCTCATACGTCGCTACTCTATGGGGTGATCGGCGGCAGGGGAACCCGCCCGGAGCCACCGACGACGTGAGGGCGAGCAGATGTGCGGGCAAGCGAGGCATCGGCGGCAGGGGAACCCGCCCGGAGCCACCGACGACCCCGGGGGCGGACGACCGCTGGAAGGTCGTGTGCTCGCCGGATCGGGCTCGTTTCAAAGCGAGCCTGGTCGCGCTATGTCCGGACGGGTGCGAATCGAGTCCCGTTGCGGTCACCCCTCCGGCTTCGACCCGGCGTCCTGTCGTGCCCCCGGCGGGTCCTGGCGATGGTCTGTCGCGGTTCTCGCCGCGATCGCGCTTTCCTGTCGCGATGCTGGTCCGGTCGACGATGGGACGCCACCGCCGAAGGAGCCGCTCGCGTCCGTCGTGGTGCCGCTCGATGCGTCGCTTGGGCGTGTGAGCTTTCCCTGGTACTCGGCCGATGGTTCGCGCATCCTGGCGGCGGCCGAATCCCAGGCGTTTGCGGGGACGCAGGTCGTCTCCTTCGATGAAGAGGGCGCGGATCTGCGTTGTTTGACTTGCTCGGCGTGGGAGAACGCCGTCCCTTTGCTCAAGCCCATCCCGTTCCGCGACGGGAGGCGGGTCTTGCTTCGGATCGGTGTTCAGACGCCGGCCTCGGCAGCCGACCACGGTGTCCTGGAATGCGCTCCGTCGGTTCACGACTGCCGGGAGGCGGAAATCGTCCCGATCGTGCCTGCCTCCGCTGATGACGAGAACGTCGTGCAGGATCAACGGGAATTCCGGCCCGCACCCGACGGCGAGCACGTCGCCTACTCCCAGATGCGCACCTCCGCCTCGGGGAGCCTCGTGCTCGTCGGGGTCGTCGGGAGACTCGTACGTCAGGACGATCGCTACGAGGTGGAGAATGCTCGCGTCGTCAGCGAAGGCGTCGAAGTCAAGCAGTTCACGAACGATGGCTCCGGAGTCATCGTCAGCCGATTCACCGACGGGTTCGAGGCCGCCAATCCCGACGGTGTCATCATCGACCTGGCGTCGGGTGAGGAGGAGCGGCTGACCCGCGCGCTCGACTACGACGAGCCGGTGGAGATCTCCCCCGACGGCCAATGGCTCATCGTCGGGAGCGGTCGGACCACCGGACTTTTCGAAACCGTGAGCCAGGTCGTGCGTCCTGGCTTCATGAATCCCGGGCTCGAAGCGATGTTCGCGCCGATCTTCCTCACCCGGCGAGCGCCACTCCTGGAACCCTGGTTGGTCGATCGCCGCGGCGCTCGGGGCGCGTACCTGGGGCAAGCCCTTGCTCCCGACGCCATCGCGTCGGGGTGGGATACCCGGTCGATCACCAATTGGAAGCCGGACGGGACGGCCGCCGTGACCTGGCAGATCTCCCTCGAGGATCCGGCGCGGACACGCGTCGTGGTCTTCCGCATGCCCGCGCGCACACCCGCGGAGCGGGCCGAGGGGGGCCGGACGCCCTCGCCGGCCTGGGCCCCCGCACTGGCGGGCTTCGTTCCGGCAGACATCGAGCCGCCTGCATCGCGCGATGGTGCCGTCTCCGGTCGCGCCGAGATCCGCTTCGAGCAAGGGGTGCCCCGTCTGCTCGAGGTCCGGTACACGAACTTCAGCGACGATGGTGAGTGGGTCCTGGACGGCTTCGAGCGATCGCTCTATCTGCCCGGGCTGGGGGGCTCGGCGACCTACGACGCCGATCTCACCGTCGGGGGCGCGCACCGGGGTTTTCTGCGCGCGGACGGCGTCCGCATGACTGCAGGATCGATTGAACCCGCGATCGTCTCCGAGGTCGACGGCCGCCGCCTCGAGTTGGCCCTCCCCTGAAGGATCGGGGACTGTCGGTCGTGCGCACGGGGCTTCGATGGAAGGCTTCGGGCCGTCGGTGGGTGGGGGTCGTCTCGGCGCGTGCGTTCGACGCCCAGCCACCCGCTGATCGGGCTCTCGCGCTTCATTCGAGGTAGCCGAGCGCGCGGAGTCGTCGCTCCCGCGCGAGATCACGCTCGTCGTCGGCTGCGTCGCGAGCCTTGCTCTGGTCGGTCGCTTCGCGCGCCGTCGCCTCGCCGACGACCTGTGCTTCCAGGCGCGTGCGCAAGGTCTCCGCGTGGTCCCGGAAGCGGGCGGCCAGCTCCTCACCGCGCGCCCGTCGAACGTCGCCCTCCAGGGGGCGGCGCTCGCCCGGATCGGAATTCCGATCGTACATCAGAGGACCGCGTTCGTAGCCCAGAATCCATTTGTCCGGCCCCTCCTGAATGGCCAGAACCCCCCGAGGCGTATCGTTCTCCGTAAAGATCACACGCGTGTAGGCGGTCGGGGGCTCCTGCTCCGGCAACAGCGGAGTGAGGGATCGACCTTGCGCATGGGGAAGGGGCGGCAGGCCAAGGAGGTCGAGGAGGGTGGGCGCCACGTCGACGAGGGAAACCGCCGAATCGATGCGGCGGCCAGCGCCTTTGGCGTCGGGCAACCGCAAGAGAAGCGGAACATGCGCGACTTCCGTGAAGACGCCGCCTCCGTGGCTCATGCCGCCGTGTTCGCCGAATTGCTCTCCGTGGTCGGACGACACGACCACGATCGTGCTGTCGTCGAGGCCCCGCTGACGAAGGCCTTCGAGGAGACGGCCCATCTGTCGATCAAGGTAGCGTACTTCGCCCATATAGAGGTTGCGCGCATCGCGCCACATCGCCAGTCGCCCGGTCGGAGACTCGCTCCAGGTTTCTTCGAAGATGTCATCGTCTGGCGAAGGCTCGTAGGGAGCATGAACCTCGTAGGTATGAACGAAGAGGAAGAAGGCGTCGTGGGGTCGCTCATCCAGCCAGGACAGGGCCAGGTCGACGACCTGCTCGGACTCTCCCGGTGTCACGGTCAGCACATTCGGGTCTCCGACGATCTCACGATAGGTCTGGAAGCCGCGTCCGAACCCGGAGCCGCGCGCGACCATCCCGTTCTCGGTAATTGCTCCCGTCCGATAGCCCGCGTTGGCGAGAGCCTCGGCCAGTGTCTGGATCGCGGGGGACAACTGCCCCGAGAAGGGCGCCACGACCTCGTGCACCGCCGGATAGAGCCCTGTGAAGAGGCTCATGTGGGAGGCGGTCGTCGTTGGAAACGTCGTATAGGCGCGATTGAAGACGACGGCGGAATCCGCGAATCGGTCGAGTTGCGGGCTGGCCCCTACCGCGGAGCCGTAGGCGCCCAAAGCATCTGCACGAAGCGTGTCGAGGGAGACGAGCAGAACATTCGGGCGCGGGCCGCCGGGCTCGAGCAGTTGAGGGGTGGACCAGAGCGGCAGCGAGAACGGGGAAACTCCGCTGCCTCGTCCCTCGGCGAGGACTTCACTCCGCAAAAGGAGAGAGGCCCGGGCCCCCGCCCAGTCCGCCAAAGCGATCCGGTAATCGTGCCACCGATCGCTCGAGTCGCCGTCGAGGGTCTCGTCGACGAGCAGGAAGCGCGACTCTTCGGTTCCGCCTTCCTCGGGCACGAGCAGGGTGACCGTAAAGCGGACGGAGCTGCCCCCGGTCGCGTGAGCCGCTTCGTGGATGGCGTAGCCTCCGGTCAGGATGGATCCCTCCGGGATGAGGAAGGGGGCGCTCACGGTCGTCTGCTCGGCGGGGCCGATCTCCCAGACGTGGGCCCGCATCTCGGGTGTCGATTCGCTGGTCTGCGCGATTCCCGGGAAGTCGAGGGTTTCTTCGCTCTCGGCGCGGTGAATCCGGAGCGGGGGCAGATGGCGCCAACCTGAGAGACCATCGGGTCGCCAACGACGGTCGAGGATCAGGCTCGAGCCGATGAGTGCCGTGGGAATCGTGAAGGAGGCCCGCCCGGTTCCATCCTCCACCGTGGGCGCCGTTGCAGCGGCGAGCCGACGTCTGCCGGGACAACCTCGCGCGGTTCGGATCTCACCGCCCGCTGCACACGTTGCTGCGGGCTTATCGACACGCGTCGAAGGCAGAGGCTCCAGGTCTGCGCTCACTCCCCACCGGGCGATGGGTGGCGATTCGCAGGCGCCTGACAGAACGACCGCGACGAACAGGAGGCCAGCCCGCCGGTTGCGCACGACCCCGGTGTGACGCACTGCCGCCAGTTTGTCCAACGGTGTCGGGTTGGGGCCGCCTAGCGCCACCAGATCTGGATGTTCGGGGGTATCGTTCCGTCCGGTGGGCGCGCGGAGTCTTTTTGAAACCCCATGGCCTGGAGCTGTGGAATTTGCTCGCGGACGTGTGTGCACTGGTCGAAGAACGCGAGGGCTCGGACTTCGAATTTCTGCAACCCGGCGATGAGTCCATTGGCGTGCGGAGGGCATTGGCCGTCGAAACGTGGCCCGACGATCCTCATGAGGTTCAGGCGCACGCTAGTCTCCCGTCGTCCTACATCTTTGAGAAAGTAGTCGTAATGGAATCGGACCGCGAGGGGTTGTGCATGCTGGGGCTGGCTGATGAGCCACGGCGCGATGGCCGCTGGGACGACGACGGGCGAACCCGGATCGACCAGTGCGGAAACCCGCCGGCCGTACCATGCCGAGCTCGGTTGGCGGAGCGAGAAGGGTGCGAAAACGGTCTGGTTCGACAGGGGCAGGAAGGTCTTTGTCCCATAGAGAAGGCTGCAGAGCAGGAGAACCGCGGTCATTCCGACCACCGCTCCCTTCCTGGAGGGCGGCCGGAACCGCGATTCGAGCGGCAGCGTGCACGCCAGGGCGACCAACAGACTTCCGGGAAGCAACCAGAGGACGCGCCAGTAGATCCCGCGGTGGATGGCAAAGGTGATCAGGGCCGAGCCGACATAGGGATTGTAGAGCGCGAGGACGAAGGCGCTGGTGACGGCGACGAAGCGGCGTTGCACCCGGGTTCCGAAGAGGAGCAGGAGTGCGATCGCTCCCAGGAAGAGGGGCGCGGATCGTGGGGGGAGTCGCCAGAGATCCTCCGGGATTCCGGTGAAGGAGAGGCCGCGTTCCAGATCGAACAGCGGCCCTTCCCGAAAGTGACCCGGGGACGGCTTCCAGCGGATCGGCGCCTGCTGTTTTCCTCGCGCCGTCGCGACGCCGGACGGGACCTCGGCTGCCCGCCGTGCGGAGGCACTGGTGGGGTGGGTGTCTCCGACCGGCGATGTTTCCTTTGGGGGCCTGATCTGCGCGGTCTTCGCTCGTGCTTCCGCGCGTATCTCGACCAACATGGAGGCGCCCAGCCCGAGCGGATACGCGGTGGTGAGCAGCGCGAGTGCTCCGACGGCGAACGTCTTCTTCCACGCAGCGCCAAAACCGATCGCGAGGCCGGTGAGCCAGGCAAGCAGCAGGGCCGCCGGGCCGAACCAGAGACCGGTGGGGCCGAGTCCCACCGCTGCGATCTGGGAGGTGAGCAGAGCCCCCCAGTGCGACAGAGATGGTCTTTCGAGGAAACGCCAGGTGGCGACGAAGAAGAAGGGCAAGAGGCCCAACGCGAGGATCGCCTTGCTCAAGTGGAGCAGGGCGAACCAGGAGTAGAGCGTCTGCGGAACGAGCACCCAGAAGGCCAGCAAAAAGAGGTAGGCGACACCCCACGCGCGAGGTGCCAACCGCTGGAGAAGCAGGCACCAGGCGAGCCCGAGGGCGAAGCCGAAAATCGGGGGCAGAGCGACGTGCGCCCACCACAGAGGCTCTTGTCCGAAGACCCACGCGAGACATGCCTGCAAGATTTCGAGGGAATGCAACCGGTAGGAGGGATGGGCCAGTCGACCGTTGGGCAATCCGTGGACGACGTCGAAAGAAAGAAGGGGGCGATCCGGATGGTCGACCATTGAGACGGCCATGGCCGAATAGAGGGCATCGTCTCTCGAGGGAAGGTGCCACAGGGCGGCGCAAAGGCCGGTTGCAAGGGCCAGGAGGAAGACCCAGGCGCCTCGCGCAGACCCAGTTTCTGTGGACGCCGGCGTGTCCGTGCGGAGGCGACTCCACCCTCTTTGCGCGAGGAGCACGAGTCCCCCGATCCCGACGACAGCGACGCGGGTCAGGTGTTGGTGGAGGTTGGCTTCGCCAAACGTGGAGGTGTGGGAAAGGACCGTCCACACACCAAAGAGCAGCCAGAAGCTCCTCAGTACGTTCCACGGAGTCACCATGCCCGCAAGAGGCTAGCGGAGTACGGGGTTGCAATGGAACCCGTATCCGTGGCGTCGGTCGCCTAGTTCCCGGCCATCGATTGTTGCACGGTATCCGTGTTGGGTGGGAGCTCGATCAGCAGGCCGTCTTCG